>NZ_AUTH01000087.1:0-190785 GCF_000497975.1 Pseudoalteromonas sp. TB41
TTTTCTAACAATTAACTTAAACGTTAATTATTACTCTACGATAGTTGCTACAACACCAGCACCTACAGTACGGCCACCTTCACGGATAGCGAAACGAAGACCTTCGTCCATCGCGATTGGCGCGATTAGCGTTACAGTCATCTTAACGTTATCACCAGGCATTACCATTTCTACGCCTTCTGGTAACTGTACGTCACCTGTTACGTCAGTTGTACGGAAGTAGAACTGTGGACGGTAACCTTTGAAGAATGGAGTATGACGACCACCTTCATCTTTCGAAAGTACGTATACTTCTGAAGTGAATGTAGTGTGTGGCTTGATTGAACCAGGCTTAGCTAGTACTTGACCACGTTCAACGTCTTCACGCTTAGTACCACGTAAAAGTGCACCAATGTTCTCACCAGCACGACCTTCGTCAAGAAGCTTACGGAACATCTCAACACCAGTACAAGTAGACTTAGTCGTCTCTTTGATACCAACGATTTCAACTTCGTCGTTCACGTTGATGATACCAGCTTCAACACGGCCAGTTACAACAGTACCACGACCTTGGATTGAGAAAACGTCTTCGATAGGCATGATGAATGGCTTATCGATGTCACGCTCTGGCTCTGGAATGTAAGTATCTAGTGCTTCTGCAAGCTCTACGATTTTAGCTTCCCATTGCTCTTCGCCTTCAAGTGCTTTAAGTGCAGAACCTTGAATTAGTGGTAAGTCATCACCTGGGAAGTCGTATTCAGAAAGAAGTTCACGAACTTCCATTTCTACTAGCTCAAGTAGCTCTTCATCATCAACCATGTCACATTTGTTCATGAATACAACGATGTAAGGAACGCCAACTTGGCGAGAAAGTAGGATGTGCTCACGAGTTTGTGGCATAGGACCGTCAGTCGCAGCAACTACTAAGATAGCGCCGTCCATTTGAGCAGCACCAGTGATCATGTTTTTAACATAATCGGCGTGACCAGGACAATCTACGTGTGCGTAGTGACGAGTAGGCGTATCGTACTCAACGTGTGAAGTTGAGATTGTGATACCACGCTCGCGCTCTTCTGGAGCGTTATCGATTGATGCGAAATCTTTAGCAACACCGCCGTATACTTTTGCAAGTACGTTAGTGATTGCTGCAGTTAGTGTAGTTTTACCGTGGTCAACGTGGCCGATTGTACCAACGTTTACGTGCGGTTTTACGCGTTCAAACTTTTCTTTTGCCATGACGGAACCTATCAGTTTTGTGTATCTAGATTACATATGAAAATAATCCACCATAGGTAGATTAAGTTAATTTTTTCAAATTTCAAATAGTTTTTTCTGACAGATAAAGGAAGTGTTTAAGGCGATTCGATTGACTGGTGCTGATAGGCAGATTTGAACTGCCGACCTCACCCTTACCAAGGGTGCGCTCTACCAACTGAGCTATATCAGCATCATCAAATTGGAGCGGGCAGCGGGAATCGAACCCGCATCATCAGCTTGGAAGGCTGAGGTAATAGCCATTATACGATGCCCGCTTTAAGGAACCTGTTCTTAAACTACCTCTAACCGTCTAGAATAAAGTGGTGGAGGGAGCTGGATTCGAACCAGCGAAGGCTGAGCCGTCAGATTTACAGTCTGATCCCTTTGGCCGCTCGGGAACCCCTCCACGATAATTCTTTACTAAGCACTTCCGGTAAAAGGAAAGTGGTGCCGACTAACCGAGTCGAACGGTTGACCTACTGATTACAAGTCAGTTGCTCTACCAGCTGAGCTAAGTCGGCACTGCTTTAGTACGGGGCGAGATTCTAGAGTAAGGTTTATTGGGATGCAACCAAAAAATTAAAAAAAATGTGATTTAATGCTTCAAATGCTCACTA
The DNA here is from genome assembly GCF_000497975.1 of Pseudoalteromonas sp. TB41. Lineage (NCBI taxonomy): Bacteria > Pseudomonadati > Pseudomonadota > Gammaproteobacteria > Alteromonadales > Pseudoalteromonadaceae > Pseudoalteromonas > Pseudoalteromonas sp. TB41. The sequence continues at coordinate 1,854 of NZ_AUTH01000087.1, forward strand.
TTCGCGCAAAAAGCTGTTTTTTTGTTGTTTTTAACTCTTTTTAGCTAACTCATACCAGTAATTTAAGCCTTTCATTACTAGCATTGGGTCGAAAATACTCTGTGAAAAATGCCCTTGTAACAGCTGACCATAACCACCCGCAAAAATTAAGAGGCTATTTTTTGTCTTTAAATGCAATCTTGCTTGCTCAATGGCACCCATAGTTGCCACTAAGGCTCCGTTTTTTAACCCATTAGGGGTGTTTTTTCCAAGCTCATTAGCAAATGGCGTGTTTGCATCATCAAATACCCGCTGAGTATTTTGAGTGAGTGATGAGGTCATTAAATCAAGCCCAGGTAATATCCAGCCTCCTAGATGCTGCCCATCATTATTGAGAACGTCTATAGTAGTAGCCGTGCCAGCATCAACAACAATAGCAGCCGTATTAGGGTAAAGCGTATAACCGCTAATAAGCGCCAACCATCTATCTATACCCAAATTACCTACTTGCTGATACGCGCAGCGCAACCCACCAAGCTCACTACTAACCGTAGCCTCAAAACAATCAATATTATGCGTTTTGGCTTGCGCTAATAATTGTTTAAGTAACTCGCTACGACCAACACAAGCGTAAATAACAACCGTAATTTGCTGCCATGAAATATTATTAATATCACATGGCTGTATTTGCCCGTTTTCCCACAATACGGCTTTGAGTGAAGTATTACCTACATCAATTAACAATCTCATGCTTGCGCCTTTCTTAATGAAATCTCGCCGCCATAATAACTTTTTACTTCGCCGTCTTGGCGAATACGTACACCACCGTGCGCATCTATACCTTCACAAATGCCACGCCAACTACGATGCCCAGTATTAAGCTCTACCTGCTCGCCTGCAAACGCATTTAATGCATTCCATTGTTGATACATAGTTTGTAAGCCGTTCTCGCGATATTGCGCTAAGCGCTGCTCTAACCAATAAGTTAATGAAGCTACTAATTGATTTTTATCTAGCTGCTGGGTGTGCTGACTTAAATCTGTCCATGCTTGGTCAATGTGCTGACTTGCACTTTGTGGCATATTTAAATTAATACCAATTCCTATCACCAACTGACAGGGCCCTTGTGGTTGCCCGTCTAATTCAACTAATACGCCAGCGAGCTTTTGTTTGTTTATGTAAATGTCGTTTGGCCACTTTAACTCTACATCAATACCATAAAGTGCTTTTATCGCATCATACACCGCTAAACCAACCGCAATCGATACACCCATAGCGGCTTGTAAACCATCATCTAATCGCCAAAAATAGCTGTAGTATAAGTTGGCACCAAATGGCGATTGCCATACACGCCCTCGACGCCCCCGACCTGCTTGCTGCATTTCGGCAACGATTACCGTGCCCGACTGAAGTGGTGTTTTAGCCTGAATGCGGCGCATTAGTTCGCTGTTGGTTGAATCAATGAGCGGCTGCACTTCAATATTAGCGGTATTTTGCCCTAACTCAGCATAAAGCTGTTGTATTTTTTCCTGATTAAGTAACCCTACTTGGTTATTTAAGCAATAGCCTTTACCTGTAACTTTAAATACATCTAAGCCCATAGCTTGTAGGCTTTGAATGTGTTTACTAACAGCGGCACGACTAATCCCTAATTCCTCTCCTAAAGCTTGCCCAGAGACAAACCCGCCTTTATTAAGCGCATTTAAAATAGCCAGCTTGTTTCCATCAGGTGCTTTCATGCTGATTGCTCCAAAGAGATATGGCATTCATTGTGTTGATCAATTAACCGCACTTCGTGTTCTAAGCTTATGTTATAGCGCGCTAAAACAGTGTTTTGAATATGGGTGATCATGCTGATCAAATCATCCCCTGTACTGTGACCATGGTTAACGAGCACCAAAGCTTGCTGCTGATGCACTTCAATACCGGCAATCTTATATCCCTTTAATCCCGCTTGCTCTATTAACCATCCCGCTGCGACTTTATGATGACCGGCTCCGTGTGGGTAATGAGGTAACTCAGGAAACTGCGCAAGTAACGGCACTAACGCAGCATTCGTAATAATTGGGTTTTTAAAAAAACTCCCAGCATTAGCTAGTTTATAAGGGTCTGGGAGTTTGCTATTGCGTGTTTGTATCACCTGCTCACATACTTGCTGTGGCGTCGGATTTTTTAGTTGTTGAAGCGGCCCATAACTGAGTACTGGTTGCCATATTTTTGGCAGTTTAAAGTGCGCTTGGGTGATCACCGCTTTATTTTTTAACGCGTGTTTAAAAACCGATTCACGATAAGCAAAGTGGCATTGCTGATTAGTTAAAGATTTGAAGCAGTTGCTATTAATATCAAAATAGTCAACAGCTTCTATAAATTGTGCTATTTCTACACCGTAGGCACCAATATTTTGCACTGGCGCAGCACCGACTGTGCCAGGTATGAGTGCTAAATTTTCAAACCCTGCTATGCTTTGCTCAAGCAAGTAAGTCACTAATTGATGCCAATTTTCACCGGCAGCCGCACTGACTAAAAAATCATTTTCCCGTTCAGTAATATTAATTCCTTGGGTCGCCATTTTAATAACCGTGCCAGCATAATCATTTAAAAAAATGGTATTACTGCCCTCCCCTAACAGACAAAAAGGCGCGTTAAAGCTCTGAGTTTGAAGCTGCGCTGAGTCGGTGATCTCAATAAAATTTTGGCATTGGCTACTTAATGCAAATGTATGTAGGGGTTGTAATGAGTGCGCCACAAGGGTCCTAAAGGTACCAGTAATTAATCGCTCTAGTTTAACTCATCGTCGCAAATTGCGCATCAGCTTGTAAAAATTGTTCAACCCACTGTGGCAATCATGTTATAAAACGGGTACTTTTTTATTTGTACTCAAGGTAATTATGAAAATCAAACCTCTTTTTTTAAGCCTCGCTATGGCCGGTATGTGCTCGCAAGCAATGGCTAGCGCTATTGATCAAAATTCCTACGCCAACCTTGATGATGTTATCACCACGCATTTAAACCTTGATTTAGACATCGACTTTGCCGACAAGCAATTAGAAGGTTTTGTTGAGCATACGCTACAATGGCAAAACGCGAAAAGCACAAAGCTAGTACTTGATACCCGCGATCTTGATATTGATAAAGTGATGTATCAAACAGCCAATGGCAATTGGCATAAAGCCAGTTTTAACCTTGCTAATCGCGACGATGTTAAAGGCTCAAAACTAACCATTACATTTAAAAGCCAAGCTGAAAAAGTCCGTATTTACTACAACAGTCGCCCAGAAGCGTCGGGCTTACAGTGGTTAACGCCAGAGCAAACAGCCAGTAAAACGCACCCGTTTATGTATAGTCAATCGCAAGCGATACATGCACGTAGTTGGATCCCTGTGCAAGATACACCGGCAATGCGTGTGACTTATTCTGCACGTATTCATACCCCTGAAGATGTGCGTGCGGTAATGAGTGCCGATAATAAAGATGCCCTTTATAAAGACGGTGATTACCACTTCAATATGCCACAAGCAATTTCGCCTTACTTAATTGCGATTGGTGCTGGTAACTTAGAATTTAAAGCGATGTCTAAACAAACCGGTATTTTTGCTGAACCGACTATTTTGGATGCCTCAGTTGCTGAATTTAATGACACCCAAGCGATGATCGACAAAACCAATGCGATGTATGGTGAATATGCTTGGGGTCGCTATGACTTACTTATGCTACCGCCTAGCTTCCCATTTGGTGGCATGGAAAACCCGCGTCTATCATTTATTACCCCAACCGTTGTTGCTGGCGATAAAAGCCTCGTTAACCTGATTGCACATGAGCTTGCTCACTCTTGGTCTGGTAACCTAGTAACCAATGCCACATGGGAAGACTTATGGTTAAACGAAGGATTTACCTCTTACGTTGAAAACCGCATTATGGAAGAAGTATTTGGTCGCGACCGTGCAGTAATGGAGCAAGCGCTTGATGCAGCTGGCCTACGTGCGCAACTTAAAACCATTGATGCACCAGACACTCGCCTTAATTTAAAACTTAATGGCCGCGATCCGGATGATGCGTTTAGCTCAGTGCCTTACACAAAGGGTCAGCTATTTTTAATCTACCTAGAAGAAAAATATGGCCGTGATAAGTTTGATAACTTTGTTAAAACTTACTTTAATGAATTTGCGTTTAAATCGCTAACCACTGCGCAATTTGTGACTTATATCAAAGCTAACTTAATTGAAAAGTACCCTGGTGTAGTGAGCATGGATAAAGTGAACGAGTGGATTTTTGAGCCTGGTTTACCAAGTGATGCACCTAACCCTACCTCTGATGCGTTCGATAAAGTAGATGCTGCAACACAAGCATGGTTAAAGGGGGATACAACTGCCGCACAATTACCTACTGCAAATTGGACAGTGCATGAGTGGCTGCACTTTTTAAATAACCTACCGCGCGATTTAAGCATTGAAAAAATGACTGAATTAGACGGCGAGTTTAACTTAACCCAATCAACTAACGCAGAACGCGCATTTGCATGGTACATGCTAGCAGTGGGTAACGGTTACAAACCGATTTACCCTGCGCTTGATAAACACTTATCGGGTATTGGTCGTCGTAAGCTAATAGTGCCACTTTACAAAGCACTTATTACACATGGTAAAAAAGACTGGGCACAAAGCGTGTACTTAAAAGCACGTCCGGGTTATCACCCACTTGCACAAGGTACCATTGACGCGTTATTTGAATAAATAATAGCGTTACCAATAAACTAAAAAGGGCCAATTTGGCCCTTTTTTAATGCTTAATTATTTTGTTACTTTATCTAAAAAAGCCTGCCTTTCAGCGAGCGTTGCTTGTTGCCACCAAAAGTCGAGCATATTTGCCGCACTTGGCATGCCTTTTCCATTAATTGGCGTAATCGGTTTAATGGGACGACTCGGTTTTTGCGGGCCCGCTGGGATTGCTGTTGTTTGCTGTTTAAACTGTGCGCTTTGAACTTGTCGTTCAGCTATCACATTTAATGGCTTAGCTAAGGTGCTGCCTTTTGCTTTTAAACTCACTTGCGGTGCTTCAGCAAATACTTTTGCCGCTACCGCATTTTCAGCACGATTAAATACTAAGGTGTAATCTTTACCCGCTTCAATGGTTACATTCACCCAAAAAGGTTCTGATTCAATCACTTCATGATCGTCATAACCTAAGTCATATAAATCTGTGTATTTAAGTTTTAGCTGATAAGTACCCGGTGCTAATTCAACATCATCAACACGACTAAAAAGCGAACTTTCAATTATTCGTTCACCCACTTGCAAAGGAACAAATTCCTCAGGAAAGTGAATATTTTCTGCCAAACTCGATGCACTCACTAAGAGCGCCGCTACACTGCCTAATAATATTGATTTACGCATAATTACTCCTTTAGTTGATTTCAGTTTGACACTGCTAGCAAAATTTGTCATTAGTGACACATATATTAATCAAATAAATTAGAGTCATCATTATGAGCCAAGAGACTATTTTTACTAAAATTATTAATCGCGAAATTCCAGCAGATATTATTTACGAAGACGATGACACGCTAGCGTTTAAAGACATTAATCCTCAAGCGCCATTTCATGTATTAATTATTCCCAAGCAACCAATTGCCACTATAAATGATATAAATAATGAAAACTCACATTTAGTTGGTAATTTATACACGGTCGCCGCAAAACTGGCCAAGCAACACAACTTTAGCGATGACGGCTACCGCGTTGTGATGAACTGTAATGAACATGGTGGCCAAACTGTGTATCACATACATTTACATATGCTCGCAGGTAAAGAAATGGGCTGGCCTCCATACCAAGAAACTAAAAAAACGGCGCTATAGTGCTTAGTTAAATCTTAGATTAGTTTAAAAAAATCAAAAATACGGCGTTTTTCTTACTACACGAAAAAAAACAATTACTTATTTGCAACATTTTATGTTTAAATAATCGGAAATCGCACCTTTTCTCCAGTGAAATAATGATTTTCTAATACAAAAGGTGTGTAGGGATTGTGGTAAAATTAATTAGCCAGCTTTATAAAAGAGTAAAAAAACATGAGCAGTTCAGCCTTTTTGTTGTTAGATGAAGAACCAATTAACACTATTGGTATTAACGTTTTAGAGCCATTGTTAAAAACGCAAGGCCTTGACGTAACTACGGGTACAAATATTTTAGATGTTCCGGTAGGTACTCGCTTATTGTTCATTGAAACATCAAGTAAAGACGCATGGACAAAGCTAAAAGAGCAACTCGTTAATTTACGCATCAAGTGCGATATTGTGTTGTTCAATTTAGATGAAAACCCAGAGCTTGCTAATCGCGCATTACTTAGCGGTATTCGTGGTGTATTTTACACCACAGATAATGCCGATGTACTCATGAAAGGGATTCGTTTATTACTCGAAGATCAGCTTTGGTATCGTCGTGACATTATGTGTAATGCGCTTAACCGCATGCTGCAATTTAATAAAGATGCGCTGCATAAGCTAACTGATGGTGATATTGAACCAATAAAGCTAACGAAGCGTGAAAAAGCAATTATCTCGTTAATGAGTAATGGCTCTAAAAATAAAGAAATTGCTGAAGAGTTAAGTATTAGCCCGCATACGGTTAAAACTCATTTATACAGTGCATTTAGAAAAACTAAATGTCGTAACCGTATTGAATTACTTTCTTGGGCACAACAAAACATTCCTGACGAAATTCGTTAACGTTTGTTTGAATAAATACCATACAGGCACTTTAAGTGCCTGTTTTTATATCTTCTTTAAAAAACGCTGTTGGGGTCTTAATGCTCGACTCATTTACGCTTTATTTTGCCAGTATCGCCGTTATAACAGTGATGACGCTACTGAACTTTTTAACCTGGCGTACCAATAAGCATGTTCCCGGCACGTTACTTTATATTTTCTATCCTTTACTGCTATTAGCTGCCATTGTTAGTTTTGCGCTAATAGGCAAAATTCCTGATCAGATTGCCATTACCCTTGCTAATAACATGATGTTTTTAGCCTCTATTGTGCATTGTTTGTCACTGAGTCAATTTTTAAATTATCATGGTCGTGGCCTTAAGTTTGTTTGCCTATTTACAGCGCTCAGCGCTTTGCTGCTTGTTTATTTCACATTTTTACAGCCCTCAATGCGCTCACGGGTATATATTTCTGATCTGCAGCATATTGTAGAGGCCACTTTTTTATTATTTATATTTATAAAATATGCGCGAAAACCCTACCCTAACGCCAGTATTGTTTACATAATTATTTTAACTTTAGTTGCAGCAAGTTTTATTACCCGAAGCCTATTTATGGATGACATTGCACAACAGGATGCCATTTTAAATTCATGGTTTAACTCACTGTTATTTTTAAATAGTGTTATTGCCCCCATGTTCTATGCTGCAGGTGTGGCGTTGTTATGTAATGAGCGCAGGGAATTACGACTTAATAAACTCACTGAAAAAGCTCATAAAGATTTAGAAATTCGCGGACTGTTTTTATCCACCATCAGCCATGAAATACGCACACCACTAAACGGCATATTAGGCAGTGCACAACTAGTATTAAACCAAACCAGCGACAGCCGAAACAAAGCTTATTGTGAGGCCATTATCAACTCAGCAGAGTCACTCAACTTACTGGTAGATAAAGTGCTGGAATACGCAAGCTTAGATCAGCACGACGAAGCCCTGTACGAAGAAGACATAGAGTTTAAAACGTGGCTGCAAAACTTATGCCTGCTGTTAAGCCCTCTGGCCGAACAAAAACAACTTAAATTTGAGCTCGCCTGTAACATCCCCGATAAAGCCTGTTACTACTGCGACCAACAAAAGCTCAGACAAATTATTATTAACCTTGTAGGTAATGCGATTAAATTTACCGATACGGGTATGGTAAAAGTACAAATAGACTTAATTAATGAAACCCAGCTAGATCATACCCTTAAAGTAAGTGTACTCGATTCAGGCCCTGGTATTGAAAAAGATGAAATTGATTATTTAACTGAGCCCTACATTCAAAGCAGTGCAGGTAAAGAAAAAGGCGGAACAGGCCTAGGACTTGCTATAACTAGTCGCCTTCTCGATAAAATTAATAGCCAGCTAGAAATTACCAGTGAGCTGGGAGTAGGCAGTGTCTTTAGCTTTAACATGACGTTAGCCATTGGTGAACTTAGCCTTGTAGAGCAACGCCACCAAAGTAAGGATTATTTAACTGGGCTTGATGTATTACTTGTTGAAGATTTAGATCTGAACCAAAAAATTGCCGTTGAATTTATGGCAGACGACGAGCATAAAATTAAGCTCGCTAAAGATGGCAAAAGTGCGATTGAATTGATGAAAAAATATCACTTTGATGTGGTGTTACTTGATATGAACTTACCCGATTTAACAGGGCAACAGGTACTAAAAACTCTCAAACGGGTGGAGCATAAAAATCAGCGAACGCCGGTGCTGGCCTTTACTGCCAGTTTGAGCCCTGATGAAATAAAAGAATACTTAGCACTGGGTATTAAAGACATTGTTGGCAAGCCATTAAAGCAAGAGAAACTACGCCAAGCACTGAGTGATTCACAGTCAACACAAACAGCTAATATTGCCATCGAGCTGATTGATACGTTATACGATGAAACCGCAACAGAGACCCTTACAAGCTCTTTTAGTATTGATGAAGTGTCTTCTATCTATAATGAATTTATTCTTTCTGCTCGTAATAAGCTGAGCCGTTGCCAAGCTTTATTAGAGCAAGACCCCGAGCAATGCATTAAGTTATTACATCGCCAAGCTAGCACCGCTATGCAACTTGGTTTTAATAGCTATGGACTAGCTCTAAAAAAAATTGAGCGACGCTTACTTGATAAAAAGCCATTAAATAACTCGTTAAATGAAGCCAGCACACTGTGGCAACACAGTTTAGAGGCGTATTTAAAGTATGTGCGGCAAGGACTAGGGTAAAAACGGGCTACGGGCTACGGGCTACGGGCTACGGGCTACGGGCTACGGGCTACGGGCTACGGGCTACGGGCTAACCAGTTTTACTACTGTGACAAATAATCAAGTATTTTCACTATTTATACTGTTATTTTCTGCCGTATATATCGTCAAATCGCTCTATATCGCTTTCATCTAATATAGCGCCCGTTTGCACTTCAATCACAATTAAGGGCTCGGGCTGATTATTCGCTAAACTGTGCAGCTGTTTTGCTGCAATATAACAAGATTGGTCGTGGGTCAGCGTTAAGCTTTGCTGGTCAATACATATATCTGCAGTGCCTGATACTACCACCCAATGCTCAGCGCGATGCTGATGACGCTGCGTTGAGAGCCTGGCCCCACTATTAACGGTTATTTTTTTTACTTTAAAACCGATACTTTCTACCAGCGTACGATAATTTCCCCAAGGGCGGTAAACCACCTGATGGTGTGTCAGTTTGTTGTTATGTGTTGATGCCAGTTGCTTGAGCAATAACGGGAGGGCATCAAGCGCATTTTGATCAGCAATTAAAGTGGCGTCGTGGGTATGAATAATTGCTAAATCGCTTACTCCTAACGTCGCTATTGTGTGTCTATCTTCGCTAATAACTAAGTTGTTACCACTGTTTTGGGCGATATGTTCTTGGTGTGGGCTATTACCTTGTGGCTCTTTTTTACTTAGCGTTGCCAGTGCAGAAAAACTGCCCACATCGCTCCACTTTAACGCAACGGGCATTACCACCACATTATTACTGCGCTCTAAAATAGCGTAGTCAATCGAGTCACTTGGGCAAGATTCAAGTGCATGAGTATTTGCTCTTGTAAACGCTAAGTCTTGTTTAAAATCAGTGGCACTAGCAACACTTTTAGCTATTTTTGGCGCAAAGCGTTCCAGCTCTTTTAGATATGCAGCGGGAGTAAATAAAAACATGCCACTGTTCCAACTATAACCGCCCTCAGTTAAATAGGTTGATGCAGTTGCTAAATCAGGTTTTTCTTTAAACTGGTCTACCTCAAAGCAAGCAGTACCTATAATTGCTGTGCCCTGTTTGATATAGCCATAACCGGTATGCGGCTCTGTTGGCGTAATTGAAAATGTAACTAATTTACCTTGCTCAGCCAGTGTCACCGCATCAGATAACTGAGCAGTTAATGGCGTAAAATCTTCAATATAATGATCGGCAGGCATCACCAACAAAGGACCTGTAATATTATTTTTTAATGCATAGTGCGCGGCAAGGGCAATGGCTGGTGCGGTATTTTTGCCTTCTGGCTCAAGTACTATGGCATGGGGCTTTGCAAATGCTGCCTGCTGCGCGGCAATAAATCGATGCTGCTCATTACAGACCAAAATAGCGGGATTAAAGCCCTCAGTTGCAACACGCACTAACGTGCTTTGCAATAACGACTGCTGGTTTTTATTATCAAGCAAAGATAAAAACTGCTTTGGCATTGCTTGGCGCGACAGCGGCCAAAGCCGTGTGCCAATACCGCCAGCTAAAATTACCGGTGTAATAAGGGTTGTATTCATAAAGCCGCCAATAAAAATATCAGCGGCTATTTTAGCACTTTATCGGCTGGGCGCTAATTTATACCAATGTAAAAGCATCGGCATCTAAATGTGCTGGAAATTTAGCTCTAAACTCATCAAGCGGCGCTTTATTTAACGTGATTGTTAGTAGTGCTTGCTGGTCGTCATTCGCTTTAATCAGTGGCTCACCTTTAAAGTCATACACTGCAGTTCCACCACTGTGGGCAATACCATTGCCATCTTCACCAACCCGGTTTACGCCAACCACGTAGCATAGGTTTTCCATTGCTCGTGCCATTAATAAAGTGTCCCATACATTGCGCCTTGCTGCTGGCCAATTGGCAATATTTATCATCACGTCGTAGTCATTGTTATTGCGCTGAAACACCGGAAACCGTAAGTCGTAGCATACTTGTGGCAATATTTTAAACCCATTGAGTTCAAACACTTCACGCGCTTGTCCTGCCACTACAAACTCGCCTTCGTTACCTAAACAAAATAAGTGCCGTTTATCGTAGTAGCTCACTTCTCCATTTGGTTGTACCCAGTAAAACCGATTCGCTTTTTTACTTCCTTGGGTTACCAATACTGAGCCTGCAATTACCGCATTATAGTGCTTCGCCTGTGCCTTGAGCCAACTCAGTACTGAGCCATTTTCAGCGTCGCCACAGTCAAGGTTAACCGCAAATCCAGTGGCAAAGGTTTCAGGAAGTACAATTAAATCAGGTTGATTGGTGACGTTAGCAAGCTGTTTTTCAAACATAGCTAAATTGGCTTTTTTATCGAGCCAATGCAGCGAGCTTTGTAATAATGCTAAGGTTAAAGTTGACATAAAATATGTGCTGCCTCTATTAAGGTTTGATCATTTTTAGCAAAACATAAACGAATAACTTTATCATTGCTTGGTTGCTGATAAAACACGCTCAGTGGAATGGCTACAACGCCTGCTTGTTCTGCTAACCATTGGCAAAATTCTACGTCATTTAAGTCAGATACATCACTGTAATCAAGCAGTAAAAAGTAGGTGCCTTCACTTGGTAAAATGCTAAAGCGGCTATCTTGTAGAGCATTACTGAGCACATCGCGTTTTTGTTGATAAAACTCACTTAGCGCATCCACATGCTCACCTTGCTGTTCTAACATATCGGCTAATGCATGTTGTGCAGGCGTAAAGCTTGAAAAAGTAACATACTGATGAATCTTTCGAAATTCTTCGCATAAATCAGTAGGCGCAATACAGTAGCCCATTTTCCAACCGGTGCTATGAAAGGTTTTACCAAAGCTTGAGATCACAAAGCTGCGAGCAAACAATTCCTCATCTCGTAACACACTTAAATGTGGTTGCTTATCAAAAGTAATATGCTCGTATACTTCATCACTTATCAGGTATAAATCATGCTCGATGACTAAGGCTTTTAGAGCATTAATATCGTGCTGTTTTAACGTTTTACCACTTGGGTTATGTGGAGTGTTGATAATAATAGCCCGCGTTTTGCTATTAATAGCCGCAGCCACCGTTTGCCAGTCAATTACATAACTCGGAGCATGCAGAGCAATATTAACTGACTTACCACCGGCCAATTCAATCGCTGGCTGGTATGAGTCATAAGCGGGGTCAAATACAATGACTTCATCACCTTCGCGCACTAGCGCTTGAATTGCAACAAACAGCGCCTCGGTTGCCCCTGAGGTTACAGTTACTTGCTGCGCGGCATCTATTTCAACCGCATATTTTCGTTTTGCTAACTGGGCAATTTGTTGCTGCAGGCGCGGTACACCAGATGAAGGTGAATATTGATTAACTCCTTCAAGCACATAATGATTAAGCTGTTTTTTAAGTAGCTCAGGCGCATCAAACTCAGGAAAACCCTGCGATAAATTAATCGCTTCGAATTGATTTGCTAAAGCAGTCATTTGACTAAAAATACTGGTGCCTAAATTTGGCAATTTACTTTCAAACACTGGTTACCCTTAATGATGGTTTTACGCCCAAAGCGATGCTATCATTGCTTAAAACAGAAGTATAGCCGTCTAAAACAAATAGCTTTATGCTCATTAGTGAGGAATGTATGCAAAACAATACCGCTATTTCAGAACTTATTGAAGCCGGAAAATGGGTCAGTCAAAAAGGTTGGGTACCCGCAACAGGTGGAAACTTTTCAGCTCGCACCAGTACGGGCTTTGTAGTCACAGCCAGTGGCCAGGACAAAGGCGCGTTAATGCCTGAGCATTTTCTACAATTAAATCATTTAGGTGAGCGTGTTGCAGGGGCAATAAAACCCTCAGCCGAAACACAACTGCATTTGAGCTTGTATCAACTTATTCCTGACGCGCAATATGTTTTGCATACTCACTCGGTAGCGGCAACTGTACTTTCAAATATTATTCAACGCCATCAGCTTGAACTAATCGGCTACGAGATGCAAAAAGCGCTCAGCGGTATTACATCGCACTTAGAATCACTGGCCATCCCTATTTTCGATAACGATCAAGATATAGACCGTTTAAGCCTACTTGTGAGCGACCATCACTTACACTCACCAATTAAGCATGCCGTATTGATCAGAGGTCATGGTTTATATGCTGTTGGCCGTAACATTGATGAAGTTCGCCGCCATTTAGAGGCATTAGAGTTTTTATTTAGTTGCGAGCTAGAACGCTTAAAAATAACAGGAACCGCACTATGATCAAAGCATTGCTAACTGATATTGAAGGCACTATTACGCGTATTTCGTTTGTAAAAGATGTGCTATTTCCTTATGCCGCACAACAACTGCCTGCATTTGTGCGCGGTCACACAGAACAGCCTGAAGTAGCAGAACAAATTAGCGCTGTAAAAGCTGAAATTAACGAGCCTAATGCCGATATCGACACCGTTATTAGCACTTTACTTACTTGGATTGAAGAAGATAAAAAAATAACGCCACTTAAGCAATTACAAGGTTTAATTTGGCAAACAGGCTATGAAAACGGTGATTTTACTGGTCACTTATACCCAGATGCTTATCAATTTTTACAACAACAAAAGCAAGCTGGCCAACAGTTATACGTTTATTCGTCGGGCTCTGTGAAAGCACAGCATTTAATTTTTCAGTATTCTGACTTTGGCGATATTCGCTCACTATTTAGTGATTACTTTGATACCAAAGTAGGCGCTAAACAAGCGCCAAGCGCCTATGAAAACATAATAACGCAATTGCCTTTTAACCCAGACGAAGTATTGTTTTTAAGTGATGTAGTTGCAGAGCTTGATGCTGCAAAAACCACTGGGCTTAAAACTTTACATTTAATTCGCGATGGGCAAGAAAGCTCATCAAAGCACAACTACATTAACGATTTTAGCCAATTTAAAGCGGAGCATTTAGCATGAGCCAACTCACTATTTTTGCAGATTCTGACGCCAATAATGCACTGCTGACCAGTAGCGACGTTCAACGTATTACCGCTGAACTTGCTAAGGTTAATGTGCGTTTTGAGCAATGGCAGGCAAATACCGAGATTACTGAAAGCACCAGCAATGATGATATTTTAACTGCCTACAACGGCGATATTGAACGCTTAAAACAGCAAGGCGGCTATCAAACTGTTGACGTTATATCGCTGGTTAAAGGCAACCCTGATGCTGCAGAATTGCGCAAAAAATTTTTATTTGAACACACTCACAGCGAAGACGAAGTACGCTTTTTTGTCAAAGGCCAAGGGTTATTTTGCTTACACATTGGCAGTAAAGTGTACCAAGTACTTTGTCAACAAGGCGATTTGATCTCAGTACCTAAGCTTACCCCTCATTGGTTTGATATGGGTAGCGACCCAGAATTTACCGCTATTCGTCTATTTAACAATACAGAAGGTTGGGTAGCACAAAGCACGGAATCACCGATTGCAGAGCAATTTCCATTATTACCGTAATTTAATCATTCAAAACCCTGGTCCACACTAATAAACATAACGTGGACCAAACGCATCGCAAAATTACTTCAGCTTTAAAAGCACGCCACTTTCTACCTGACTCTGGTTATAAACACCGGTATCTAACACCCACCCAGTAACCAAGTTTGCGGGTGTTACGTCAAATGCGGGGTTATATACATTAGCATTAGTGGGAGCCCACAATGCCTCGCCAAAACTACCACTAACACCACGCACTTCTTGTGGATTACGTTGCTCTATTTCTATATCGCTACCTTGGGCAGTCTTTACATCAAGCGTAGTAACCGGTGCCACCACATAAAATGGAATATTATGAAAATGCGCAAGCACCGCTAAATTATAAGTACCGACTTTATTGGCAAAGTCGCCATTAGCAGCAATACGATCAGCCCCTACAACAATTTTATCTACCTTACCTGCAGCCATTAAACTGGCCGCCATGTTATCGCAAATTAGCGTGTAAGGTATTTGCCAACGCTCCAATTCAAACGCGGTCAAACGCCCGCCTTGCAGTAAGGGGCGTGTTTCATCCACCCACACATGAACATTGCCATGGACTTGTTGTGCTTTATAAATAACACCCAATGCCGTACCTATGCCCGCAGTGGCTAAAGCGCCGGTATTACAGTGAGTTAATATATTGTCGCCGCTATTTATTAGCTCGGCACCACGTGTTGCCATACGCTCACATAGCTCAATGTCTTCAATAAATAACTGCTCAGTCGTTGCAACAATACTGGCAACATAATCAGTTTGTTTAAGCGCTTGGCGCAACGCCGCCATACAATGCATTAAGTTAACCGCTGTTGGGCGAGTGGCTTCTAGCTCATTTATGGCGGTTGCAAGCGCGTCTCTAGTCATACCTTGCTCAGCTAAATAAGCAATTAATAAACTGGCCCCTAAGCCTATAAGTGGCGCACCACGCACTTTTAAGCTGATGATCAGCTCTTTCATTGTCTCTACAGTGTGGCATTCATGCCACACTTGCTGATGAGGAAGCAAATATTGATCAAGTACGCTCAGCGTACTATTTTCATATTTTAAACTGCTTGCGATTAAATTTTGCATAAGGCTCAAAAGATTAGAAGTGCGTAGGGTTATTTTACACCACTTTGAAGAACTCTCAAGTTAGACTTATAGACATCTAAACATTTAAAGGTATAGAATGCTTAAATGCATCTTTATTGAGAATAAAACCATGACTAACTATGTTGCTTTTAATGCACAGCACGCTATTAATTACATCAATTCGTTAATTGAATCTAATCAATACGACTTTTTTAAGCCGGGGCAAGCGCTTACCGCTTATGAGTTTGGTGACGGTAATCTCAACTTAGTATTTAGAATTACGGATGAGCAAAACAACAGTATTATATTAAAGCAAGCTTTACCGTATGCGCGTTGTGTAGGTGAGTCGTGGCCATTAACACTTGATAGAGCACGCATAGAGGCAGAAGTTTTACTTAATCATGGGGCTATTTGCCCTGCGCATACGGTTACTGTTTTACATTACAATAAAGACTTAGCTCTGACCATTTTAGAAGATTTAGGTGATTTACAAATTTTGCGAACAGCGCAAAATAATGCTGAACAATTTCCAAACCTTTCTCACCACGTAGCTGTGTATTTAAGCCAAACGGGCTTTTATAACTCTGACTTTTATTTATTAGCGCAAGATAAAAAAGCACGTATTAGCCAATTTACTAACCCTGAATTGTGCCAAATTACTGAAGATTTATTTTTTAGCGATCCGTACACAGAGCATGAACGCAACAACTATCCGGCACAATTACAAACTGAAGTTGAGGCTATTCGTAAAAACGGGGCATTAAAACTTGAAGTAGCAAAGCTAAAAGCTAACTTTTTATCGAACCCACAAACCTTGTTGCATGGCGATATGCACAGCGGAAGTATTTTTGTTAATCAAACTACCACTAAAATGATCGACCCTGAGTTTGGCTTTTTTGGCCCTATTGGCTTTGATATTGGATCTTTTATCGGTAACTTACTACTAAATTACTGTGCTCAGCACGGTCGCATTGACGACTTTGTAGCACGTCGTAATTATCAAACCCATTTATTAAGTACATTGGTTGAATGCTACGCCACATTTGAACAACAGTGGTTTGAGCTCATAAATAAGCAAACAACTGATGAGACACTTAAAGCTTCAGGCTACGCAGAGTATTTTATGAAACATGTTTTACAAGATGCTATTGGCTACTGTGGCATAGAGCTAATTAGACGCACTATAGGCCTTGCTAATGTAATTGATATAGAAGGCATTACCGATGAGGCCGCACGGTTAAACGTACAAAAACAAACATTAGCACTGGGTGAGCAATTGATTTTAAATGCCCACACTTGCGATACTAAAGACGCGTTTTTCAGCTTGCTAATAAGCCATTTAAATTAGAGTCTGTTTGACCCTAAACTAAGTCTTTATTTTATTAAAAAAGGCGCTTTAAGCGCCTTTAAGCTATATCTAATGATAGTGTTCGTACATTTTATCTAGTGGCTCAGAAAGACCACTTTCTTGCACTATACGCACATGTTTGCGTTTTAATTCGCGAGCACTGGTAACGCCACAAGAATGTGCAATAAGCCCCGCACCGTAATGAATGTATTTATTATAATTTGCGACCCGCTGCGCTTTATCTTCAACATTCAAGCCCCGTTGTAAACGTTCATTATGCGTAGTAATTCCTGTGGGGCAGGTATCTTTATTACATTGCATAGCCTGAATGCAGCCTAGTGCAAACATATGTCCACGTGCAGACACAACAAAGTCGGCACCCAGTGCTAATGCCCACGCAACTTTTGAGGGCACAATTAATTTGCCAGAGACAATAATTTTAACTCGCTCTCTAAGGCCATGCTTTTTTAGTAACTGAATAACTAAAGGAAGACTTTCTTTTAGCGGTAACCCCACCGAATCGAGTAAAGACTGAGGTGCAGCGCCGGTACCACCATCAGCACTATCAATGGTAATGAAGTCGGGTGCAGACTCAATACCACGATGATTTATCTCGGCAAATAAACTTTCTAACCAAGTATGTTCACCAATTACCGCTTTAAAGCCTGTCGGTTTACCGGTTGTACTTCTTATCGTGGTGAGCATGTCTAAAATATCGTTTGGATTTTTTATTTCTGGGTGCCCATTTGGGCTAATTGAATCCTGCCCCTCAGGTATGCCTCTTATTTTAGCAATTTCAGCATTCACTTTTCGCCCAGGTAACATACCGCCTTTACCTGGCTTGGCACCTTGGCTCATTTTCAGCTCAAACATTTTAACTGCAGGGTGTGCAGCAACTGCTTTTAGTTTTTCTGTGCTTAAATTTCCATGCTCGTCGCGTACACCATATTTAGCCGTACCAATTTGAAACACGATATCGGCACCACCTTCTAAGTGATACGGACTAAGTCCGCCTTCCCCCGTGTTCATCCAACAACCGGCTAATTTTGCCCCCTTTGAGAGTGCACGTACAGCAGGACTGGATAACGCGCCAAAGCTCATGCCCGATATATTAAATAACGAATTTGTGGTGTAAGGAAATTTACAATAAGGCCCAAGCGTTACGTTGCTAGGCGCTAGGGCTTCTTCATCTAAGGTAGGAAATGCGCAGTTCATAAACATTACGGTGCCTGTCGTTTCTAAGCTTTGGGTTGAACCAAAAGCAGCCGTATGATCAACATCTTTAGCAGCCCGATATACCCAACTGCGTTCGGCGCGATTAAAGGGCATTTCTTCACGGTCGAGAGCAAAAAAATACTGACGGAAAAACTCACCTTGGCGCTCAAAAAAGTACCGAAAACGTCCAATTACCGGATAATTACGCCTAATAGCATGCTTTGTTTGGGTAACATCTCGAACATAAAAAATAGCAATTAATATAACCAGCAATCCAAATACAACAATAAATAAGCTGGCAAACACATCGATACTGAACATTATAAATTGACTCATTACTTATCCTTAAATGCTAAAAAAGCGTGATGTCATTAAATAACACCACGCTTTTATAGTTTCAAAATAATGCGCTATTAGCTATCTGTTTTTGCTAATTCTGCTTGTATATACAAACGTATTTGCTGCTCAAGCACCGACAAAGGCACTGAACCATGGCGCAATATTTGATGATGAAACTCACGAATATCAAACTGCTGACCTAATGCTTGCTCGGCCTCTGCACGCAGACGTTTAATTGTTAACTCACCAATTTTGTATGACAACGCTTGTGCAGGCCATGAAATATAACGATCGGTTTCTGTTTTTACATTGTGTAATGAAAGCGCCGTATTATCGGCCATAAAATTCATTGCACGCTCACGACTCCAGCCGTACATGTGCATACCCGTATCAACCACTAAACGTGTAGCACGCCACATTTCGTAGGTTAAACGACCAAAGTTGCTGTACGGGTCTTGATAAAAACCCGCTTCAACGCCTAAGTACTCTGAATACAATCCCCAGCCCTCACCAAACGCTGATAAATACGCATCACGGCGATAGCTAGGTAAACTTTCAAGTTCTGCATTGAGTGAAATTTGTAAATGATGACCCGGCACCGCTTCGTGCAAAGTTAACGCTTCTAAAGCATAGAGTGGTCGTTTATCTAAAGCGTACGTGTTCACCCAATAAAAGCCGGCTTGATCATCACGGCTCGAACCTGAATAGCGCCCAGTAGTGTACTTAGGAGCAATATTGGCAGGCACCGGCGCTACGCCATAAGGTTTGCGCGGTAAGGTATGAAATAATTTAGGCAACTGCGCATCCATTTTTTTTGCAATATACGCGGCCTCTTTTAATAATTGCTCAGGCGTTGTGGCGTAAAACTGCGGATCTGTTCGTAAAAAGTAGATAAATTCTGCAAACGTGCCTTTAAAACCTACTTCTTTAATAACCGCTTCCATTTCACTACGAATGCGCGCAACCTCCGCTAAACCCAGCTCATGTAATTCTTTTGGGGTCATTTGTGTGGTGGTGTAATATTTAGCACGATTTGCATAAAAGGCCTCACCATTCGGTGTTGACGAAATACCAATATCACTGCGCGCGCCAGGTAAGTATTCAGTATTAAAAAAAGTTAAGTAATCTTTATAGGCTTTAATAACTTGGCCACTGATAGTGGCTTTAGCCTGTTGTTGCAAATCTGCAAATTCACTATCACTTAAACCCGCGGTATTGTTTAAAAATGGCTTATAAAATTCAGATTGTGTAACGTCATCAACAATGTAAGCAGTAATCGAGTCTTGATAACCAATTAATACCGCTTTGGGTTGAGTTAAACCAACTTCTAATCCTTTACGCATCCAACCTATGTTTTGCTCAAAAAAGCGCGGCACTTGTTGTAATCGCTTTAAGTAGTTTTGATAATCTTGAGCAGTTTTATAATCAGAGCTATTAACAATAAACGATAAGCTTGAATGAAAGCCATATTCTGACGTTAAAGGCATGTAGTGCGTATTAAATACATATTCATCAACACTATTTTGCACTTGCGCTCGAATAATACTGTAGTTAATTTGGTTTTCATCACTGAGCTTACTTATATCTATGGCATCTAAATCTGCTAATAGCTGGGTGTTTTTTTGATATTGCTGCGCTAAAAATTCAGCTGACAAATTAGGTAATAAGTAGCCATCAACTCCTTCGGGGTTACTATACGGGCTAATATTTTGGCGATGCTGTACGATATTCTCAGCCGCTTGCGTAAATTGTTGATCCGCATTAATTGCGGTGAGCTGACACGCGCTTAGTGAGCACACTAAAGTGACACTTAATAAGGAAAGACGCATTTGTTTTGAAAGAGATAAATTCATAGTGATTGATCTTAGTAATATTACAGATGTGATAAACCTATCGTAGCCTAGATAAATAGCAAATAGATATACGACCAACTGCGCAAAATATACGCCCGTGAGACATTGTATTAACTTAAGTTAATACAAAACTATAAATAACTAGGGTCTGTTTATCTTTCGAGGTTAAATTTACAGCAGTGTGTTTGGCTTCTAGGCAAGGCAGAGCCTATGTAGTGTGGTTACTCCCCATAAGTAGGCGATAACGCAGCATAGATGCCAAACTTGCGCTGCCCAAAGGGTTCTGCCTAGAGGTGATTAACTCTTTGTTACTCGCTTTTTACTTAGCCCACTAGGTTACAAATCTCGCGCCGCGATTAAATCACCTCTAGATTGAACAAGTTTTAATCCTGAAAGGTCAATAGGCCCTAGAGTAATTGCTCAGAAAAACAACGGTTATTGAAATTATAGTCCTATTTTAGCCAACTCCGACTCATTTTACTTTTAAATAACGGATATAATGATTATTGTATCGTTGCTTGGAAGCAAATTGCCTCATTGGACGAGTTTTATAAATCAGCATTTATGCGTATTTGGTTGGTAATTGCAAATGATGTTCCATGACTCCATGGCTATAGCACAAGAAAAAATGACAAAAGTATGTATGTTTTTAGAGCATCATGTTTTGCCTCCTACCCCCTTAAATTTTCAAGTTGTGTATACATACATTAGTAAAATCCATTTTGCGCTTAACAATGCTATTGATGATGCCATAGATGTAAATCAAAATATTGATGAGCTATTTATTGAGCAACTCTATTTTGAATATTTAAATCAGGGTCATAAAACCGAAGTAGCAATGATTGAAAACGTCAATGGCGTGATCAATTCACTATCGCGAAATGCACAGCAAACAGAAAAAAAACTTAACGATTTTGCAGGCCATGTTAATGACTGCTTGCATTCTTTAGATGAAAATAATATTGCTAACAGCCGCCTCGCTTTAGAAAGGTTAAATGAGCAAACACAGTTACTTCTCTCACAACAAGCACAATTTAAACAAGAACTTAGCCAGGCAAAAAAACTACACGAAGCCACTAAAAAACAACTTAATACCTTGCGCAAACAACATGTGATTGACCCACAAACAGGCTTATACAAACGCCATTATTTAACTAAGCAAACACAATTATGGCTAAAACAAGATAAGTCAATTTCAGCAATTGCCATTCAAATTGATAATTTAGAGCATTTTATTAATAACTTTGGTGATGCCATTGGAGAAGTGATTTTAAATAAAGTAGCTAAGCAAGTTCAAAAGTATGTTTCACAAAGTGGCTTAGCCGGGCGCTCTGCAAAAGACCAATTTATCGTTCTACTTGCTAACATTGAGCCAGAAACTGCTAAGCTGATTGCAGAAAAAGTAATAACTGGAGTTGAAAAACTACGCTTTATAAGTTCAAAAAGCGATCTAAAACTCCCTCCCATTTCTCTCTCATTAGGGATTACGGAACAACAAGGCGACTTTAACCAACTAGTTAAAAGTGCCTCAAACGCGGCGTTTAAATCACGCGCATCTCAATAACCCAGTACACTGTTCAAACAATAAAATTAACTGATAAATCATATTCAAATTGCACCCTTGGTGCACAATCAAGTACACTAGTCTTTATTACCACGATAGAGATTAATCATGAACGAGAACCCTGAAAAGACCACGCATTTTGGCTATAAAACTGTTGCCGAAACCGAAAAAGCTTCTATGGTTGCTGATGTATTTCATTCTGTTGCGACAAAGTACGATGTTATGAATGATCTCATGTCTTTTGGTATTCATCGTTTATGGAAACGTCAAACAATTGCCAGCTCAGGTATTCGTAAAGGTCATCATGTATTAGATTTAGCCGGCGGTACTGGCGATTTAACTGCAAAGTTTAGCCAGCTTGTTGGCGAAACCGGTCAGGTTGTTTTAGGTGATATAAACTCTTCAATGTTAAAAGTAGGCCGCGAAAAGCTGCATAACTTAGGCCTTGTAGGCAACATTGATTACGTACAAATGAATGCCGAAGCCTTACCTTTCCCTGATAATAGTTTTGATTTAATTACGATTGCTTTTGGCTTACGTAATGTCACCGACCAAAATAAAGCATTGCGCTCTATGTACCGCATTTTAAAGCCAGGTGGTCGTTTACTCATTCTTGAGTTTTCAAAACCAGAGCAAGAGCTTCTCAGCAAGGCGTATGACTTTTACTCTTTCAACATTTTACCTACTATGGGTAAACTAGTTGCTAACGACAGTGAATCATACCAATACTTAGCAGAGTCAATTCGTATGCATCCAGATCAAGAAACCCTTAAAGCGATGATGGTGGAAGCAGGATTTGAGCAAGCGACTTATCAAAATCTAACTGGTGGCATTGTTGCCCTGCATCGTGGATTTAAATACTAAGGTTAGTAATTTATGGCGCTTGAAGAACACAGTAAAGAACAACCGGCTGCAGGCAGTTTTTTTATGCTACCGAGCTTTGTACTTTCGCTTATTGAGCAAGTATTAAATCAAGCGCTTAAACTCGATCCGAGCTTACTCGATAAACTAAAAACGGTAGAGCATCAGCGCTTATTAGTTGAGGTTAGAGACTGGCAGCAAAAAATAGCCATTACTTATGCCAATCAGCAGCTACATCTTTACACTGCATTCGAACATGCTGACGCTGATTGTATGATCAGCGCCAATATAGATACGTTGTTAGCACTGAAAAACCCAGCCATGCTGACTCAACTTATTCGCCAAGATAAGCTTGATTTACAAGGCGATTTAAATATAGCTCAACACTATAGTTCAGCCTTTTCAAGTGTAGAGATTGATTGGCCAGAGCAACTAGCAAAGCATATTGGCGACGCGCCTGCACAACAGCTTTATTTGCACTTGCAGTCGCTTAAGCAGCAGGGTAAAAAAGCAAAGTCTCAGCTCGATAATACTTTTATTAGTGTGTGCCAAGACGAACTGGCAATCACCATTCACCCATTAGAGCTTGAGCAATTTAAACAACAAAATAGAGCACTAAAAAGCCAAGTTGCCGCCATTGAGCAACGTATTAACGCCCTAATTAAAGCCCTTTAACGCGCTAAGGATTTTTTGTGTCAACTGCCCGACTGTATTACATAACTAAAACCCTGCTTAGCTTCGGACTTGATGAGCTTGTACCCAAACATAAAGTACCTTGGTTTGCTAAACTTGCTCGTGGCAGTTTGTTTTGGTTGCGCAACCAACACAAAGATAAACCTCCTGGCTTAAGACTTCGTTTAGCACTACAACAACTTGGCCCTGTGTGGATAAAGTTTGGCCAAATGCTTTCAACTCGGCGCGATTTACTGCCTCATGATATCGCCTTGGAATTAGCCTTTTTACAAGATCAGGTAGAACCGTTCGAAGGTGAACTAGCCCAGAGAATCATCGAAAAAGCATTAGAAATAGATGATATTAGCCAGCTATTTAGCGAATTTTCACAAATACCTTTGGCATCGGCCTCAATTGCTCAAGTGCATACTGCTACCCTTGTTGATCCTCAAGGTGAATCGCAAGATGTTGTTATTAAAGTTATTCGCCCTAATATTGAGCAACAAATCAACGCTGACTTAGCACTAATGGAAAAATTGGCTAAGGTTGTCGGTAAGTTAATTAACGAAGCCAAGCGATTACGCCCAGTGGAAGTGGTTAAAGAGTATAAAAAAACATTGCTCGATGAGCTCGACTTAATGCGTGAGGGCGCTAATGGCATTCAATTAAAGCGTAACTTTGAAGGTTCAGAATCGTTATACATTCCAACAGTATATAGTGATTATAGCCGCAGTAATGTACTGGTTATGGAGCGTATTTACGGTATTCCGGTTTCGGACACTGAAGCGTTGATGGCACAAAACACCAACATGAAGTTATTAGCAGAACGCGGAGTAGAAGTGTTTTTTACTCAAGTATTCCGCGATAGTTTTTTTCATGCAGATATGCACCCTGGTAATATTTTTGTGTCACGCGAAAACCCGCATAATCCTAAATATATTGGTATAGATTGCGGTATTGTTGGAACTCTTAACAAAGAAGATAAACGCTATTTAGCTGAAAATTTCATTGCCTTTTTTAACCGCGACTACCGCCAAGTAGCACAGCTACATGTTGATTCAGGCTGGGTACCACCTGATACCAGCATTGAAGAGTTTGAATTTGCTATTCGCACCGTGTGCGAGCCTATTTTTAATAAACCACTAGCTGAAATATCATTTGGTCATGTATTGGTTAACTTATTTAATACCGCACGTCGTTTTAATATGCAGGTTCAACCGCAACTCGTATTATTACAAAAAACCTTGCTGTATGTTGAGGGCTTAGGTCGTCAGCTATACCCACAACTGGACTTGTGGAAAACAGCAAAACCATTTTTAGAAGACTGGGTTAAACAACAAGTGGGCCCGCTGTCTGTGCTAAAGCAAATGTATGCAAACTTACCGTTTTGGGCAGAAAAAATGCCTGAACTACCCGATTTAATTTATCAAAATTTAAAGCGAGCACCACACTCTCACGCACCTGAAATTAAGGTTTCACATAAACCATTGGTTTTAGGACTGTTTAGTAGTGCTGCGATGATTGTCTCAGCTTTATTTTATTTACAACACAACTTAATCGCTGCTGGCGTTGTCTTAAGCTGTGCTGTTATTGGCTTTATAGCGGCTTGGCGCCGCGCATAAACTAAGTGCTATTTGCCACTTTAGGCGTATAATCAGCACTTAACCTTATTATTTTATGGCTTAAAAGCAGGAGAAAACCATGGGTTTTGGTGGTATTAGTATTTGGCAATTATTAATTGTACTTGCAATCATTGTACTTTTATTTGGTACAAAAAAACTACGCGGTATGGGTGGTGATTTAGGTGGCGCAGTTAAAGGCTTTAAAAAAGCTATGTCTGATGACCAAAATGCTGAAAAACAAGCTAGCGAAGATAAAACTGAACAGATCCAAAAATCATCAGAATCAACACCAATCGATTCAAGTACAACTAGCAAAACTAAAGATAACGACAAGGTTTAACTAGCATGGGAATGTGGGAGCTTGTTGTGGTATTTATTGTCGGTTTGGTAGTACTAGGGCCGGAACGCTTACCTGTTGCTATTAGAACCGTAAGCCGCTGGGTTAAAACAGCCAAAGCAATGGCTAACTCAGTAAAAGCTGAAGTGAGTGAAGAGCTTCGTGTAAACGAGCTACATGAAAACCTAAAAAAAGCAGAGCAACAAGGTCTTAAAGATTTAAGCCCTGACCTACAACACTCTGTTTCTGAGCTGCAACAAGCAGCGCAATCAGTTACTCACAGCTATAAAAAAAATCAAAGCCAAGCCACTAATAACCAAGCAACAGATGACTCTAAATAATTATGGCACTCTCTTTTTTCATGCGCTTAATGCAGGTATAGAAAACAATGACTGAAGAAGTAAAATCAGGATTTGTCGCTCATTTAATCGAGTTGCGTGACCGGTTGATAAAATCGCTATTGAGTATTTTAGTGATATTTATTGGTTTGGTTTACTTTGCAAACGATATTTATACGTTTGTAGCTGCTCCTCTAGTCGCTCATTTACCTAGTACTGCCACTATGATAGCAACGGATGTCACTGCGCCATTTTTTGCTCCCTTTAAACTAACGTTGTTTGTTGCTTTATTTGCGGCCATCCCTTGGATTTTACATCAAATTTGGGGATTTATAGCCCCAGGTTTATATCAGCACGAAAAGAAAATGCTGATGCCAATATTAGCTTCCAGTATTTTCTTATTTTATGGTGGCATTGCTTTTTGCTACTTTGTAGTACTGCCAATTATTTTAGGGTTTTTCACCAGTGCAGGTCCTCAAATGATGACCCTAGCCCCAGATATCAGTAGCTATTTAGGCTTTGTGCTCAAGCTATTTTTTGCTTTTGGCATTGCATTTGAAATTCCAGTGGCGATTATGTTGCTCTGTTGGAGCGGTGCAACAACCACACAAAGCCTAAAAGAAAAGCGCCCTTATATAGTGGTCGGCGTATTTGTAGTGGCGATGTTTTTAACGCCACCAGACGTTTTATCACAAACTCTATTAGCACTCCCTATGCTGCTGTTATTTGAGCTTGGCTTAATTTTAGCGAAATTTTATACCGCAAAACCACAACAAGAATCTGAGGAATAATATGAATAAGCATTTACTTTCTTTACTCGCTTTAGCAAGTGTACCGGTTTTAGCCGCAACTCCTATCAATGAACAAGCGTTGCAAGCCTGTAGTTTTATTGAAAACGACTTTAATCGTTTACTCTGCTACGACAACACCATTGCCGGAAAGTCATTAACACAACCAGCACAAAGCCAGCTAAGCAAATCGGCACAAACAAATGTAAAAGCTGAGGCTCCCGCTGCAACAGCGCCTGTGGCCACTAAAGCAAAAGAGTTTGGTTTAGAGCATAAAGAAATTGCGGAAAATGGTGAAGAGTCTATTACGTCAATGATTTCATCTGTTAAAAAAGCACCTTATGGTGAGCTAATCATTACCTTAGAAAATAACCAGCAATGGCGTCAAATTGGTTCAGATAGCTTAAGATTAGACGAAGGCGATACTGTTATTATTAGCCGTGGCGTATTCAACTCTTTTTTACTTAAAAAAGCAGATCAAAACCGTTCAATTCGTGTAAAACGTACTCAGTAATGCAATACACGTTAATTGATGCTGGCGTAAATTTAACTAATCATCAATTTGATGGTCAGCATCAAGAGGTGCTCGCCAGAGCAAAAGATGCGGGCGTAAACCAGATGCTGATTATTGGCTGTGATATAACCTCCAGTGAAGAATCATTAGCACTTGCTGCGCACTATAATCAATATGCTACCGCTGGTATTCACCCTCATGACGCTAAAACAGCAACCCCTGAGCTTGAGCAACAACTTACTCAGCTCGCTCAAAATGAGCAGGTTATTGCCGTAGGTGAATGCGGACTAGATTACAATCGCGACTTTTCCCCTAGAGATATACAACGTGCTGTTTTGCGTCGTCAGCTCGCATTAGCTGAAAAACTCAACTTGCCTGTTTATTTGCATGAACGTGATGCCAGTGAGGATATGCTCACTATTTTAAAAGAATTTACTGTTCGCGGTGTACTGCACTGCTTTACAGGTAATGCACAAGCACTCTCAGGTTACTTAAACTTAGGACTTTATATTGGTATTACCGGCTGGGTATGTGACGAACGACGTGGCGAGGAGTTACAGCAACTTATACCGAGTATTCCTATTGAACGTTTATTAATAGAAACCGATTCGCCATTTTTAATTCCTCGTACTGTTAAACCAAAGCCAAAATCAAGACGAAACGAGCCAGCATTGCTGCATTATGTGTGTGACACGCTTGCTCAGCTTTATGGCATTCCGGCATCTGAAGTGGCAAAACATACTCGTGAAAACTTTAATCGCTTATTTGGATTAGAGAAAAAATAATGCGCATCTTTAGCACCTTGCTGGCATTCACCATGGTGTTTTTTACATCCTGTTTCCCTGCAAGTGCAATTGATATAAATAGCGAATTTAGCTCAAAAAAAATAGAGTCGATTCATTATTCGTTTACCCCAAACTCATTAGAAGATGCACAACAAAGCAACTTACAACAATGGCAGTCACTTAATAATAAACCGCTTAATTTAGGCCTAGAAACTCGCCCTGTGTGGATTAAATTTCAACTAAATAATTATCTTAATAAGCCAACAGAGCCAATTTTATCGTTAGATAACCCACTTCTAAACAATGTATACCTGTACCACTTTATGGGTGAGAAGCAACTAAAATCGGAACATCTTGGTGATGCTCTTCCTTTATCTAATAGAGCGATTAAAAGTGAGTCTTTGCTGGTTAAATTAACACTTCCCGCTAACAGCGAAACCACCGTTTATCTTAACGTTAATAATAATGCGGGAATCGGGCTTCGCGTCCCTCTCATCTTATGGCAACAAGATGCATTATTAGCCCATAAAAGTATGCTCAACTTGCACTATGGATTACTGATTGGATTTATTTTTTCTTTGGCTATCAGTAGCTTGGTTTTATTTGCTTTTTCACGTAAACATTATTTTGCCTATGCCGGTGTGATTACACTGATGCTTAGCCTATTTTTAGCATATTTAGGCGGATTTGGGTTTCGTTATGCCCCTCCAAGCATAGCAGCCTTACAGCAATTAATGCTGCCTATTTTGCTAATGCTGATCACGGTATTGTTTCTTCCTTTACAGCGCCATGTTTGCATACCCATTAAATCCAACTTAGTTAAAGGGCAAACAATAATAACCACCTTATATGCATTGGTTATTGTACTTATAGGGTTGCTGCCTACTCCAAGCGTGGCTTTGTTTGCTATTTTAAGCATTCCTGTCATTTTAAGTTATCATGTTGTCACAACATTATTTTACCTACGAAAAAACCCCACGAGCCCCAATAAATCTCTATTAATGGCACTCGGGTTCTTTTTAATTGTAGTCATTCATTTTTCCGTTGCGTTAACAGGCCTGTATACAGTCACTAGATCCAGCTTAATACTCACCTTCGCAGCCTCATTAAGCTGCTCATTTTGTTTAAGCTACACCGTCATAAAATTATTTATATTACAACGCGATGAGCAAGTCACAACGCAACAGGCGTTGATTGCAAAAAGTGCAGCGCAAGATGCGCTCTTAAATGAGCGGATTGAATTACAAGAGCGCACTCGTCATGAACTTGAAAACCAAGTTGATGAGCGCACCTTTGAGTTACAAGTCACACTTAGGGAACTTGAAGATAAAAACCGCGAGCTTGAACAACTCAATATGGAAGATGCTCTAACAGGGGTAAAAAATAGACGCTTTTTTGATAAAAAAATAATCATGGAAATTCGCCGTTCACGCCGTGAGCAAACACCCTTGAGCATCATTATGCTTGATATAGATAAGTTTAAAGCAATCAACGATACGTATGGCCACTTAACCGGCGATCAGGTAATTCGAGCAGTCTGTGATGTTATTAAACAACAATTAAAACGTCCTCTTGATGAAGTGGCGCGTTATGGTGGTGAAGAATTTGTCGTCCTGCTACCCAATACTAATAATCAAGGTGCGTTAGCTATTGCCGAGCAAATACGGTGCGCAATAGAAAAAAACACTGTCAGTGTTGCAGGTACTACGATTAAATACACCATTAGTGCCGGTGTTTATACTCATATTGCCGATGATGTTCATAACCCTGAAATATTTACTGAGCGTGCCGATAAGGCACTCTATCTAGCAAAACAACATGGCCGCAATCAAGTGGTTAATTTTCCAATCTCACAGTAGGAGCGTATAACTTATGGCCCAATCTGGACTAGACCTTTTCCCATATACTCGCATGCGTAGAATGCGCCGTAATGATTTCTCTCGTCGCCTTATGGCTGAAAACCAGCTGAGTGTTAATGATCTTATTTATCCTGTTTTTGTGCTTGAAGGTAAAAACCGTCGTGAAAGCATTGAATCGATGCCCGGCATTGAACGTTTATCAATTGATTT
Source organism: Pseudoalteromonas sp. TB41 (assembly GCF_000497975.1). Lineage (NCBI taxonomy): Bacteria > Pseudomonadati > Pseudomonadota > Gammaproteobacteria > Alteromonadales > Pseudoalteromonadaceae > Pseudoalteromonas > Pseudoalteromonas sp. TB41. Next base: position 31,646 of record NZ_AUTH01000087.1, read on the forward strand.
ACTGCTAGAAGAAGCTAAAGAATTAGTTGATTTAGGCGTCCCTGCGCTCGCTATTTTCCCTGTTACGCCTGCAGATAAAAAATCTCTACTCGCTGAAGAAGCGTATAACGATGATGGCTTAGCACAAAGAACTGTTCGCGCATTAAAAGAAACCTTTCCAGAGCTTGGCGTGATCACCGATGTTGCACTTGATCCATTTACTGTGCATGGTCAAGACGGCATTATTGATGATGCAGGTTATGTAATTAATGACGTCACTACCGAAATTTTAGTTAAGCAGGCGCTATCACACGCACATGCAGGTGCTGATGTTGTTGCCCCATCGGACATGATGGACGGGCGTATTGGTGCAATTCGTGAAGCCCTTGAAGCCGATGGCTTTATTCACACTCGCATTATGGCCTATTCAGCAAAGTATGCATCAAGCTACTATGGCCCATTTAGAGATGCTGTCGGTTCAGCAGGAAACTTAAAAGGCGCTGATAAAAAAACTTACCAAATGGATCCTGCCAACTCTGATGAAGCTATTCGTGAAGTAGCTCTTGATTTGCAAGAAGGCGCCGATATGGTAATGGTTAAGCCAGGTATGCCTTATTTAGACATTGTACGCCGCGTTAAAGATGAATTTGGTGTACCAACATTTGCTTATCAGGTAAGTGGTGAGTACGCGATGCATAAAGCCGCTATTGATAACGGCTGGCTGAGTGAGGAAGCCACTATTATGGAGTCTCTATTAGCATTTAAACGTGCAGGTGCTGATGGCATTCTGACTTACTTTGCAAAGCAAGCTGCCCGCTATTTAAATAAGTAATAAAAGCATATTGATATAAAAGGGCTTTATTGCCCTTTTTTTTATGTTTAAGAACAACACATAGTTGGCATTTATGCAGCGTTACCCCCTATTTTTATAGATAGTAATCACACTACACAGGCTCTGCCTTACCTAAAACCAAACACACAACTGTACGTTCTACCTCAAAAAATAACAAAACTTAATATTGTTAACATTCTGTATTCTATTTGTAATCATTTTTCATTACACTAAGCGTCCCATTTGGGGAAACAAAAACACGGGAAAAAATAATAATGTTGAAAACAAAAATAACGCCATTGGCGCTTGTGTTAGCAAGCCTCAGTGCACCCGCTACCGCTAACCTCGTTATATCAGAATACGTAGAGGGCAGTAGCTATAATAAAGCAGTAGAACTATTTAATAATTCGACAACCCCACTGTCATTGGATGGCTACACCCTAAGTCTCTATTCAAATGGCAATACAGAGGCAAACAATACGCTCGATTTAACCGGTGAACTTGCTGCTAATAGCACGTATGTCATTGTTAATGGTAATGCTTCAGTTGAATTAAAAGAAAAAGCAGATCAACTCAGCGCCGTCACTAACTTTAATGGTGATGACGCACTGGTACTTACGCAAGGCTCAACCGTTATTGACAGCTTTGGTCAACGCGGCGTAGATCCAGGTTCATTTTGGTCTGAAGGTGGCGTACAAACGCAAAATAAAACACTGCGCCGTAAAGAAACTCAATTAAACGGACGCACTGATGCCGATGGCGCTTTTAATCCAAGTGAGCTATGGCTGCAATTTGATCAAGATGATTTTAGTGATCTAGGTATCTTTGCAGGGAATTCTTCACCTAATCCAGATCCTGAGCCAGAACCTGAAGATCCTTTACTATGTGGCGCTGATAAAACATTAATTAGCAGTATTCAAGGTGAAGGCGCAAGCAGTCCACTGGTTAACACTGTGGTTGAATTTGAAGGCGTTGTGACAGCTGATTTCCAAGCAGATGATCAGCTCAAAGGCTTTTTTGTAAATTCACTTAATAGTGATGAAGATACAAATCCCCTTACTTCTGAAGGTGTATTTGTTTACTTTACCAATACTGATGTTAATGTTGGCGACCATGTTCGCGTACAAGGTACTGTTGAAGAGTACTTTGATGCCACCCAAATTGGTAATGTTAGCCAAGTTGCTATTTGTGATACCGGCCTTTCAGCTTATCCGACTAAAATCACTTTACCCGTTATCGATCAAAGTGAGTTAGAAGCATTTGAAGGTATGTTGGTGACCCTAGAGCAGCCATTAGTTGTCACGAATAACTATGGTTTAGGTCGTTACGGTGAATTAGAGCTTGCCACCGAACGTTTATATCAAGGGACACAAGTTGCACTTCCTGGTGCGGCAGCAAATGCGGTTGAAGCGCAAAATCTAACTAAAAAAAATACTCGTAGATGATGGCTCAACTCGTCAAAATCGCGACCCTATTGCTTACCCTGTACCTGGATTATCAGCAGAGAATACGCTGCGTACTGGCGATACAGTAAATACCGTTACTGGCGCCCTAGCGTACAGTTTTAGCACTTACCGTATTCACCCAACGGTCACACCTCAGTTTATAGCAACGAATCCGCGTACCGATGCACCAGAGTTAAACCCTGACGCTGATTTACGTGTTGCCAGCTTTAACGTACTTAACTACTTTAATGGCGACGGCCAAGGCGGCGGTTTCCCAACTAGCCGAGGCGCTGACTCAGAAGTAGAATTAATTCGTCAGCAGGCCAAACTAGTTAGTGCTATCAGTGCTATGCAAGCTGATGTGATTGGCTTAATGGAAATTGAAAATGACGGCTTTGGCGAATCTAGCGCAGTTGCAAGCTTAGTAAATGCACTTAATGATGCCGACAGTCAAAATCAATATGCATTTGTGGACTTTGGCGTTGATAAAATCGGCACCGACGCTATTACTACCGCGCTTATTTATCGTGCTAATAAAGTACAGCAAGTAGGAACAGCAGCGATTACAACTGACGCGCCTTTTGACTACAGCAATCGCGCACCTATTGCGCAAAGCTTTAAGTCTTTAGAGACAGAAGAAGTCTTTACTGTTGCCGTTGCTCACTTAAAATCTAAAGGTGGTTGTGGAAGTGCAACTGGTGGAAACGCTGATCAAAATGACGGCCAAGCATGTTGGAACGAAATTCGAACTGCTGGCGCCAATGCATTTGCTGATTGGTTAAATAGCAAACCAACAGGGGTTGATGATGAAGATATCATTCTTGTTGGCGACATGAACGCCTATGCAATGGAAGATCCTATCCGTGCATTTGCTGATAAAGGCCTTAAAAATGTGGTTGCTGAGCTAGATGGCAACACTTTAGGTTACTCTTATAGCTTTTCTGGCCGAGCGGGTAGTTTAGATCACGCCCTAGTCAGTCCAAGCTTATTAAATAAAGTAGTCAGTGCAACCGATTGGCACATTAATGCCGATGAGCCTATCTCGCTTGATTATAATGTTGAATTTAAATCTGACGCACAACAATCAACCTTATATGCTCAAGGTCCTTACAGAGCGTCAGATCATGACCCTGTTATTGTCGATATTCGCTCGACCATTATCGCGCCACCTGAGCCAGAACCTGAAGTAATTATTGGCGAAATTAATAATATTGGCGGGTGGTTTTGGTGGAAAAGCTACAGCTTTGAAATCCCACAAGGTTATGACGAGCTAACGGTTAGCCTTGACGGTGGCTGGGGTGATGCAAACTTATTTGAACGCCATAAAAGAAACCCGACTCTTTTCAGAAAAGATTGCGCCTCAATAAGCTTCGGTAATAGCGAAAGCTGTTCATTTACCAACCCTAAAGAAGGTAAGTGGCGAGTGCGTGTAAACGGCGCCATTCCTTTTGGTAATGTTAAATTAACGTACAAAGCAACAAAGTATGCTGATTAAGCTTAATTAGTCGGTTAACAATTAGGTATTGTGACCTAAAATATCTATATAGTTACTCAAAAGCCGCTTTCGCGGCTTTTTTATTTTTTATACAAATGTAATTCAGACAAGCTTCAGCAAACATTGCTTACTATCTATGCAAACCTTGATATGGCCTTTATCAAATTTCACACCTTTCATTTATTGTTTAATAAATACAAAGTGTGAAGCTGCGTTACTACACCTGCGCTAAAACGATAATTGCCCAGTCCTGCTAACCCATATAAAAACCATTGAGATAGACGTTACTCTCGCTGTAAATATATTTTTATAAAGGATTCAAAATGAAAGAACGCATTCACCTTATATCAACTTGTCAAAGGGCTTTTAAACCTTTGGTAGGGATGTTGATAGTTTTTTCACTGTGGGGAACGAACAACGCCATTGCAGCAACCTCATTAGAAGCGGCAATACCACAAGGCAGCTTATTTGATGTGATAAGTGCGCGTGCTAAAAAGCTTGCTGAGCAAGATTACATTGCACCTAAAAACATACAAATAGAAGCGCTCAATAGTATTGATTATCAAGACTACCGCTCAATCCGCTTCAAACACGATCAATCGGTATGGAAAGATGAAGGGCTTTATGAGCTGCAACTGTTTCACCCAGGTTTTTTATATAAAACCCCAGTCAAAATCAATATCGTTGATCAAGATGCCAAGCTTAGCCGTCTCCCATTTAGCACAGACTTTTATCAATATGATGGAACAGCAGCACACCTAAAAGATGAAATAGCAAAAAGTGTTGAAGGTACACAGTTAGGGCATGCTGGTTTTAGATTGCATTACCCACTAAATAACGATGACTATAAAGATGAAATTGTGGTGTTTCAGGGCGCTTCTTATTTTCGCCTAGTTGGACCTAATCAAGTTTATGGCTTATCAGCACGCGGATTGGCAATTGATACCGCACAAACATCTGGTGAAGAGTTTCCTTCATTCAAAGAGTTTTGGTTAGTAAAACCAACACCAGAGCAAACTAATATTACTATTTTTGCTTTACTCGATAGCCCATCGGTAGCCGGAGCCTACAAGTTTGAAATAGACCCAAACACACAGACACGAGTTAACGTCGACATGCAAATTTTTGCGCGTAAAGATGTTAAAAAGCTAGGTATAGCGCCATTAACGAGCATGTTTTATCACGGTGAAAATAGCACTAAGTTTTTTGATGATTACCGCCCTGAAGTACATGATTCAGATGGTTTGCTCACGCAGTCACAAGAGAGTAATTGGGTATGGCGTCCGCTTAATAATCCATCCCAACTCAGTGTAACCTCTTTTTCATATGAGAATCCAAAAGGCTTTGGCCTTGTGCAGCGTGACCGTGACTTTAATAACTACTTTGATATAGAAGCGCATTACCATGACCGCCCTAGCCTTTGGATAGAACCACAAGGTGAATGGGGCAATGGCCGTGTTGAGCTAGTAGAAATTCCAACAGATACTGAAACAAACGATAATATTGTAAGTTATTGGGTTCCTGAAAAGCCGTTCAAAGCAGGAGAGGCATTAAAGTTTAGCTATAAGATGACGACGTTTAATGATTATCTAAGCCAAAATAATTTGGCCAAAGTAGCTAGAACGCGTATTGGTAGTGCCGCATTACCTGGTGAAGATAATCCACCGCCAAAAAGCCATCGTCAATTTACTGTTGACTTTACCGGCCCTGATATCAATCAGTTATCAGCAAAATTAGCACTTAGCGCAGATCTTCAGCTTACTACCGGTGAAGCCCGCGATATTACAGTGCAAAAATTACCAAAATCATTAGGTTGGCGTGTTGCTTTTAAAGTCGCTCCCCAAGGTAGTGATCCTGTAGATATGCGTTTATCGCTAAAGCTACGTAATAAAGAAGTGAGCGAGGTATGGAGCTATGTTTGGTATCCAAATGACATCAAGTAAACAAAGCGCAGGCACGCCGATGCCTTTTAAAACACTTCGTGTGTGGTTATTTGCTATCGCTGCTATTGGTCTTTCAGGCTATGGCATTTCAATTATGTTTGAAATTTTAAACTCAAATGGCATGACCTTGCTTGAGTATGCACTTCTTGCTTTATTTTCTATTACTTTTGCGTGGATAGTCACCGCATTTTGTAGTGGTTGTATTGGTTTTATACTGCAGCTATTTCGGATAGATCCACTCACACTTAAAAAAATAAAGCCGGTCTCTATTAACAGTGAAGCACTATCACAGCAAAAAACAGCTGTGGTTATGCCTATATATAACGAAGATACGCACAGAGTGATTGCAGGCTTTGAAGTCAGCTTACAATCATTAAAAGCGACAGGGCAATTAAAACACTTTGATTTTTATTTACTAAGCGATACACAAGACGCAACTATTGCTAGTAATGAATTAAGTGCATGGCATGCGTTATGTGAGCGCTTAGGTGATACTGCAAAGCAGGTATTTTATCGTCGCCGTGAAGATAACAAACATCGTAAAGTGGGTAACTTAACCGACTTTTGTGAGCGCTGGGGTAGCCAATACGAGCATATGATTGTATTGGATGCCGATAGTGTAATGACTGGCCAATGCATGCTAGAGCTCACTACCAGTATGCTAAATAATCCACAAGCGGGATTGATTCAGACTATCCCTATTCCTGTGCGCCAAGATACCTTTTTTGGACGCTTTTTACAGTTCGCTTCAATTCTTTATAGTCCAATGTTAGCTACCGGCTCTGCTTTTTGGCAGACCGACAAAGCCAATTACTGGGGCCATAATGCCATTATTCGCGTCAAAGCATTTATTGATTGCTGTGGCTTGCCAACACTAAAAGGTAAAGCGCCTTTTGGTGGTGAAATTTTAAGTCATGATTTTGTGGAAGCCTCTTTATTACATAGCGCGAATTGGGACGTATTATTACTTGCCGATATTGAAGGCAGTTACGAGGAAGTTCCGAGCAACATATTAGATTATGCTGTACGCGATAGACGCTGGGTTCAAGGTAATATTCAACACCTTGGCTTATTATCATCAGCAAAATTAAAGCTAATGAGTAAGCTGCATTTTTTACTGGGTGCAACCGCGTATATATCATCACTCATTTGGTTATCTATGCTGGCGTTAAGTACCATAGATGCGGTAACACGCGCTTTAAATAGTGATGTCTATTTTAATCGCGCCTATCAACTATTTCCAACTTGGCAAATAGCCAAAACAGAACTCATTGACTCATTACTTTACCTAACTATCATTATTTTATTATTGCCTAAACTCATGGGCGTGATTGTTACCTTAGTACACCGTAAGCAGCGCTTTGGTGGTGCATTAAAACTTACTTTAGGGTCTATAATTGAAACCGTATTTGCCATTATTGTGGCACCATTAATGATGGTTTTTCATGCATATTTTGTAGTCTGTGTATTTTTAGGTAAAAAAGTAAAATGGGACGCTCAACCGCGTGAAGGCAGAATGGTGCCATGGAAAGAAGCGTTTAGTTATACATTGCTTTCTTCGCTGATTGCCATTGTATGGGGTAGCGTTGCTTATTACTTTACGCCAGTCTTTTTTTGGTGGTTATCTCCTATTTTATTAGGACTCATACTCGCTGCACCTATTGTGCGCTATTCAAGTAGTATCAAGCTAGGCGTTAAGCTCAGACAATGGGGGATTTTTCTCTGCCCGAGTGAAGTCGATAATGATGTAACATTAGCGGCACTTAAAGTACACCTCAAAGAGATAACCGTTCCACCTGCAGGGCGTTATTCAACAGCAATACCGCTGTTACCACAAGAACACAAAGTAACCATGCCTATTCAGAGCTTTAGTAGTGAATCACATCGTAAGAAGTTTAAAGCACTCATTACAAAAACAGCTAATAAGCTAAATTAATACCAATTCGCTTAATTAAGTCAGCTATTTTGAAGATTGGTATAGTCATAATAAATAAAAAAGGAGCAACTAACTGTTGCTCCTTTTTTATGACCGCACGCTTTAATTTTCGAGCTTAATAACCTTCAGACAATAAAAAACCCGCAACAAGTGCGGGTTTTTTTAAAGAGTTAAAGTGCTAATTACTTAGCTGCTTTTTTCTCTTTTTCTGCAGCGATTACTGTGTCAGCTACGTTTTGTGGACATGGTGCGTAGTGTGAGAACTCCATAGAGAACTGACCACGACCTGATGTCATTGTACGTAGTGAACCGATGTAACCGAACATTTCTGATAACGGTACGTCTGCTTTAATGCGAACGCCAGTTAAACCAGCTTCTTGGTCGCTTAACATACCACGACGACGGTTAAGGTCACCGATTACGTCACCTACGTGATCTTCTGGCGTGAACACGTCAACTTTCATGATTGGCTCAAGAAGTTGTGCACCCGCTTTAGGGATAGACTGACGGAAAGCGCCTTTAGCTGCGATTTCGAATGCGATTGCTGATGAATCCACGGCGTGGAAGCCACCGTCGAAAAGTTCAACTTCAACGTCAAGTACTGGGAAGCCAGCTAGAACACCTTCGTTCATCATTGACTTAAAGCCTTTCTCAACTGCAGGCCAGAATTCTTTAGGTACGTTACCACCAACAACTGAAGATGTGAACGTGAAACCAGAACCCACTTCGCCAGGCTTGATACGGTAATCGATTTTACCGAATTGACCAGAACCACCAGATTGTTTCTTATGCGTGTAGCTATCTTCGATTTCACGAGTGATAGTTTCACGGTAAGCAACCTGTGGTTGACCAACGATAAGGTCTACACCGTAAGTACGCTTAAGGATATCTACTTTGATATCTAAGTGAAGCTCACCCATACCTTTAAGGATAGTTTCACCTGAATCTTCATCAGTTTCAACTTGGAAAGATGGATCTTCTGCAACCATTTTACCGATAGCAACACCCATTTTCTCATTACCGCCTTTATCTTTAGGCTGTACAGCAATCGAGATTACTGGAGTTGGGAATACCATTGGCTCAAGTGTTACTGGGTGCTTAGGATCACAAAGAGTGTGACCAGTTTGCACGTTCTTCATACCAACGATAGCGATGATATCGCCCGCTTGCGCTGAAGTAAGCTCTTTACGCTCATCTGCTTGCATCTCAACCATACGGCCAACACGCTCAGTTTTACCAGTAAATGCATTAAGGATAGTGTCACCCTTGTTAAGCACACCAGAGTAGATACGTACGAATGTTAATGCACCGAAACGGTCATCCATGATCTTAAATGCTAACGCTTTGAAAGGTTCGTCAGCAGATACGATTGCATGCTCGCCGTTTTCGTTACCTTCTTCATCCATAAGAGGTTGAGGATCAACTTCTGTAGGAGCAGGTAGGTAATCTACTACTGCGTCAAGTACAAGTTGCATACCTTTGTTTTTGAATGCAGAACCACAGAATGTAGGGAAGAACGCAAGGTCACGAGTACCTTTACGGATACAACGCTTGATGTCTTCGATTGAAGGGATTTCACCTTCCATGTACGCTTCCATTAGGTCATCGTCTTGCTCTACAGCAGTTTCGATAAGCATTTCATGGTATTCATCAGTTTTCTCTACCATGTCTGCAGGAACGTCTTCAATAGTGTAGTTTTCTGGAAGACCTGTCTCATCCCAGATGTATGCTTTTTTGTTTAAAACATCAACAACACCACAGAACTCATCTTCGATACCGATTGGTAAAGTCATGATAAGTGGAGTAGCACCAAGTACTTTTTGTACTTGCGCTGTTACACGGAAAAAATCAGCACCCATACGGTCTAATTTGTTTACGAAGATGATACGTGCAACACCTGACTCATTCGCGTAGCGCCAGTTAGTTTCTGATTGTGGCTCAACACCACCAGAACCACAGAATACACCCACACCGCCATCTAATACTTTAAGTGAACGGTAAACTTCAACGGTGAAGTCAACGTGTCCAGGAGTATCGATAACGTTAAAACGGTGATCTTTCCAGAAACAGCTTACTGCCGCAGACTGGATAGTAATACCGCGCTCAGCTTCTTGATCCATGAAATCGGTAGTCGATTCACCATCATGAACCTCACCTGTTTTGTGGATAGTACCTGTAAGCTTTAGGATACGCTCAGTAGTTGTGGTTTTACCCGCATCAACGTGCGCGAAAATACCAATGTTTCTGTACTTCGATAAATCTGCCATTAATTTTACTCTTAATAAAGTCGATAAATTATTCGGCGGGAGTATAGCATTACTTAAAGCGAACATCACCATAGAAGTCGCTTAAAATGCAATCAATTTATAAAAAACTTGCTTTAAAGATATTTTGAGGTATGAGATGGGCTTAAAAGAGGCATATTATAAACTGTATTTTAACGACTTAAGTCTTTATCAGCGTCATTGTTGAACATCAAAAGCGCAATCGGATGATGACATGAAGCAAACACAATTATTTTGCTCCATGTAAATCGTTAGTAAAATCACTCAAAACTCATAGTTTTGACTTTGTCGCTAATAACTAAATTACCCGCAGTTTTGGCTTTGATTTCATCAATAGTCACACCGGGTGCGCATTCTAATAAATGAAAAGCGCCATCTTTTATTTCTAATAGAGCCAAATCAGTAATTACTTTATTAATACACCCAACACCGGTTAACGGTAGGTTGCATTCATTCAGTAGCTTTGATTCACCGTGTTTATTAGCATGGGTCATAGTGCAAATAATGTTTTTTGCCCCAGCCACTAAATCCATCGCCCCGCCCATACCTTTGACCAATTTATTAGGGATCATCCAACTGGCAATGTTGCCGTTTTGGTCCACTTCAAACGCACCCAGCACGGTTAAATCAACGTGGCCACCACGGATCATGGCAAAGCTTTCAGCAGAGCTAAAAATAGCGGCACCCGTAGCTGCGGTTACTGTTTCTTTTCCTGCGTTGATCATATCGGCATCTACATTTTCAGCGCTAGGATAGGGCCCCATGCCCAGTAACCCATTTTCTGATTGCAGCATTACCTCAATGCCCTTAGGCACATAATTGGCCACCAATGTAGGTATCCCTATTCCTAAGTTAACGTAGTAGCCATCTTGTAATTCCATTGCCACGCGTTTTGCTATTTGCTCTCGTGTTAATGCCATTATGTGCTCCTTAGGACTTTGCCGCTCGAGTAGTGGTTTTTTCAATACGCTTTTCAAACTCACCTTTAATAACGCGATCGATATAAATACCTGGCGTATGAATTTGGCTTGGCTCAAGCTCTCCGGGCTCGACAATTTCTTCAACCTCTAATACGGTAATTTTACCAGCGGTGGCTGCCATAGGATTAAAGTTCATCGCTGTATGACGATAAATACAATTACCGTAGCGATCCGCTTTCCATGCTTTAACAATGGCAAAGTCACCGATTATACTGGGCTCTAATAAATATTCGCGCCCCTTGATTGAACGGGTTTCTTTACCTTCAGCCACAGGCGTACCGACACCCGTTGCGGTATAAAACGCTGGAATTCCGGCGCCGCCTGCGCGCATTTTTTCGGCTAGCGTCCCTTGTGGCGTTAGTTCAACATCTAACTCGCCACTAAGTAATTGTTGCTCGAAAAGTGCGTTTTCACCGACGTAAGAAGCGACCATTTTACTAATTTGTTTATCTTCAAGTAGTAATCCAAGCCCAAAACCATCAACACCACAATTATTAGATACTACGGTTAAATTACGTGTCCCTTGGCGTTTAATTTGTGCAATCAAGCCTTCAGGAATACCACACAAACCAAAACCACCAGCAATCACGGTCATGCCATCTTCAAGCCCAGTCATAGCGTCACTGTAGCTTGTTACTACTTTATCAAAACCTGCCATTGGCTCCCCCTTATTGTGCAGTCCAACCGCCATCAATGGCGATTGCTTGAGCGGTAATGTTGCGTGCAGCATCTGCCATTAAAAAACTCACGGTATGCAAGATTTCGTCTAAGCCGATAAATGCCTTTTTCGGCATGGGTGCCAGCATAATGGTGTCAATTACTTGCTGCTCAGAAATACCATGCTCTCTGGCTTGTGCGGCAATTTGCTGCTCCACTAATGGCGTTTTTACATACGCTGGGCACACTGTATTAATAGTAATATTGGCATCACCTGTTTCTAATGCCATGGTTTTAGCAAAGCCAATTAAGCCATGCTTCGCGGCGATATAAGCAGATTTATACTTAGAGGCCACCATGGCGTGAATAGAACCTATATTAATGATGCGGCCAAAATCTTGCTCACGCATGCGTGGCAGTACCGCTTTACTCATCATTGCGGGACCTACCAACATCACTTGCTGTAAAAGCAGCCACTTATCTGCAGGAAAGTCTTCTAATTTCGCTACATGCTGTATTCCTGCATTATTAATTAATACATCCACAGGTAGCGTAAAAGTGCTAAAAAAATCTTCAATCGCTTGGCTATCTGCCACATTCAATGCATAGCCCTGAGCGTTACCGCCCTGATTAACTATTTTTTGCGCGGCTTGTTGAGCTACCTGTTCATTAAGATCGGTCACAATAATGCTATGCCCAGCTCGGGCTAGCTGCTCAGCAATGTGTAGCCCTATACCACTAGCCGCGCCGGTGATTAATACGTTTTTACTCATACTGCTACTCCTCTAAAAATTCACTGATCAGCTGCGCTTTAGGCGAGATTGAAAAAATTCCATCGAGATGCCCCCAGCCGCCTTCAATTTCAGAAAGCTGAACCTCTTTCCCCAGCGACTTCATTGACTCATATACAGTGCGCATATTTTCAGGGCGTAGCAGTAAATCATTGGTTGCAGGCAATAACAGTGTTTTAGCGCTAATTTTTTTAAGTGCTGCGCTTAAGTTCCCTTCCATACCGGCAGTAAACAGTTGTGATGCCCGTACCAAATACAATACATGATTTGCATCTTGGGTTTTTGCACGCGCCATTGCACGCTGTGCTAGTACTTGGTTTAACTTAGGTAAGGTACGAATGTCTTTTAACGCACCTTCATCAAGTACGTTAAAGTCAGGGAAGCTAGCGTTATAAATAATTGGATGCATCGCATCTTGGGTAATATTTAACATGGTTGCGGCAAGTCCATCTAATGGGCGCTCCTTGTCGTAGTAATTACCTTGCTGCCAGTTTTTATCTAAACGAATGGGGAGTGCCCATTTTTCAAGCGCAGCGACAGTCCATGCATCCATGGTTGCTGCACCAATAACATGGATTAGGCGTTCAACCTGATCTGGATAACGCGTTGCCCACTCTAGCGCCTGAAAAGAGCCCATAGATGCGCCCATCACGGCATGTAATTTAGTAATGCCCAAACTCTCTAATAAGCGTTTTTGTACGTTAACAAAATCAGTAATAGTAACCACTGGAAAATCCAAGCCATAAGGTTTACCTGTCGCAGGGTTAATTGATGCAGGACCCGTAGTGATTACGTGTGGGTCATGCCAATTAGCATTGACTAAGGTGTCAGAGCTGATCACAAAATACTTGTTAGTATCTATGGCTTTTCCTGGGCCAATTAACGCATCCCAGTATCCTGCTGCGGCGTCGTCGGCTGAATATTTACCTGCTGCATGAGAGGTTCCTGAAAAATAATGAGTGATCAAGATTACATTATCTTTGGCTTTGTTAAGCTCACCATAACTTTCCCAACCAATATCAACCTGTGGCAACGTTGTGCCAGAAACCGTTGTGAAGTTTTCTGTGCTGAAATGTTGCTTTTCTACTAGTAACGGCTCGGCTTTATCAGCGCCAGACACCGTACTACTAAATAAAAACAGCAACCCTATTATTAATATTGTTTTCATTGCAATTCCTTAAAAAGTGATGAATAAGCTCAGCGCAAGAGCCACCCCAACCAATGGGATAACCACCGTCAATGCGGCTAATGGCCAATAAGCGCGTTGATGTGTTTCTTTACAAATGGCACGTATAGTTGTGACCACGTAACCATTATGTGGCAGGCTGTCTAATGCACCAGAACTAATAGCAACCACTCTGTGTAATTGCTCTGGATTAACCCCCATATCCAAATATCCAGGAGCCACAAGCGGTAGTGCAATCGCTTGCCCGCCGGATGCTGAACCCGTTAATCCGGCTATTACGCTCACGGCAACAGCAGCCCCCACTAACTCATTACCTGGCATATGAGTCATAGCATCAACAGCAGCAATAAACGCCGGTGATACTTTAGCCACTGCGCCAAACCCTACTACAGCAGCAGTGTTACCTATAGCAACTAAGGCGCCAGTGGTACCCATATTGATGGCATTTGCCATGTTATGAAAATACTTGTAATTGATGACCACAATACTTAAAACACCACCAAGCAACGCCACAATTAGTGCGGTTTGTTGTAAAACATCATGCAACATAAATGATAAGAGTAGCACCACCAGCAAAGGAATTACGCCGGTGATTGGATGAGGGCGTTCACGCTCTAAAATAATTGGGTCATCGTCTCTTGCAGCAAAACGCTCACCTTTGGCAACCGCCTTTTTAATCATTTTATTTAGCCAAAAGTAACCGACTGTTGCCATAAAAATGGCCACTACTAAGCTTACTTCCCATGCCGCATAGGGTGAGGTACCTAAATGCTTTACGGGTATCCAATTTTGAATTTCAGGCGAGCCCGCAGAGGTCATAGTGAATGTCACTGAGCCAAACGCTAATGTTGCGGGTATAAAGCGCCGCGGCAAATCGGCATCTTTAAATAAACTGAGCGCCATCGGGTAAACCGAAAACGCCACAATAAATACACTGACTCCGCCATAAGTCAGCACGGCACAAGCAATCACCACCGCCAGCACCGCATGCTTCATACCTAACTTGCCAACAATGTAACTGGCTACACTATCTGCTGCACCAGTATCTTCCATAAACTTACCGAACAACGAGCCCAGTAAAAACATAAAAAACCATGCACTTAAAAATCCAGCAAAGCCATCCATGTACGCGTTAATAAAATTACTGTCGGCAGTCACCGGGAATATAGCCATCCCGCTTGTTAGTGCCACCAACAATGCACATATTGGCGCGGCAATAAATAAATTGACCCCGCGCAACGTTAAAATTATCAGCAGTATTAAACCGCCTAACAGCCCTATCATGCTCAGCATAGACATTCCTATAATTATTGTTATTACCCAGATGAGGTGACATCGCAGTAACTGTTGTTAGTTTTATCGCTCAGCGCAAATAAAGACATAGCACTAAGGTACTATACGTTATAAAACTTACACAAAAATCATATAAGTCAAGGTGTTAAGCTTTTATAGCACTATGGTACTAATTCATTTTTTAACACTATCTTCTACATTAAGTGCAGGTGACATGAGCAAACAAATAATCAACTAATAACAACAGGAACACACCAATGATAAAGCTCAAACAAAATATCACACCCGTTACACTCGCTGTTTCACTCGCCTTATTAAGTGCAACAAGTGTGGCAGCTGAACAAGCGCCTAAAGTAAAAAAAGCAGAGTTAGAGCGAATAGAAGTAACCGCTCGCAAAACCGTTGAAAACTTACAAGAAGTTCCGGTTGCCGTAACCTCAATTGGCGCACAAGAATTAGCAGAAAACGGCATCAGCGTAATGACTGAAGTACAGCAGTTTTCACCCAACACTACGCTACAATCAAGCCGAGGCACTAACTCTACCATCACTGCGTTTATTCGCGGTGTAGGTCAGCAAGACCCGCTTTGGGGCTATGAACCTGGCGTAGGTATTTACATTGATGATGTATACATCGCCCGCCCGCAAGGTGCCGTGCTCGACTTACTTGATGTACAACAAATTGAGGTGTTACGTGGCCCACAAGGTACGCTATATGGCAAAAACACTATTGGTGGTGCAGTTAAGTATGTCACCAAAGAAATGAGCGGAGATGCAACGCTAAATATTCAAGGCACCGTAGGCAGCTACAGCCAAAAAGATTTAAAAGTCACTGGGCAGCTCCCGCTTATTGACGAAAAACTCTATGTTGGTTTTGGTTTTGCCACATTGAACCGTGATGGCTATGGTGAATTTTTAACGTCAGCGCTTGATAATCAAGACCGCGAAAACTATAACAAAGATGTTACCGCAGCACGGGTTACGTTAGAGTACACCCCTACCGATGACTTATTCTTTCGTTTAGCGTGGGATAAAACCGATGATGACTCCAATGCGAAAGGCGGGTATCGCTTACTTCCAAGCTTGTTAACGAATGCACCTGTGCCAGATAGCGTGTATGACTCTTATACTAGTTTACCTACATGGAACAAAGTAGAACTTGAAGGTATGAGCTTAACTGCTCGCTGGGATATGAGCGCAAACACCAGCATTAAATACGTTGCAGCAACAAGAGAGAGCTATTCACCAACCAATATCGACTTTGATAATACCTCTTTACCTATTTTTGATGTTCCAGCCATTTATGACGATGAACAAACCACGCATGAGTTGCAGCTAAATCACAGTGGCGATAACTACAAATTAGTATCGGGCTTATATTACTATGATGGTGAATCGTGTGGCCAGTTTGAAGCAATATTAGGTGTGCTTGGTCAAAGTTTAGGTGCCCCTGGGCTTACGCGTGAAGTAAGCGGTTGCAGCAATTCCACCAGCAAAGCGGCTTATATACAAGGAAGCTACGACTTTGATGAAAAATGGTCAATGACACTTGGCGCTCGCTATACCAAAGACAGCAAAGAAGCGATTGTAAATAATGGTCTTATTTTTGACATTGTTTACCCTGAATCAGGTTGGATCCCGGGTTATGTTCGCCCAGAAGGACAACTCGTGCCTACGGTACTAGATGACAGCGAAGATTGGTCACGCTTTACGCCTCGTGCGGGTGTTGAATATCAATATAATAACGACATCATGTTTTTTGCTAGTTACTCGCAAGGGTTTAAGTCAGGGACATTTAATCCACGAGCTACAACAGCAGAACCTGCAGCAAGGCCCGAAGTGGTTGACTCTATTGAGTTAGGCATGAAAAGCGAATGGAATGATAATTTACGCGCAAATTTAACTGTATTCACACTTGATCATAAAGACCGTCAGTACATATCGGTATTACCCGGTGACAGCGCCGCCGATTTAAACCAGCGCTTAGGTAATATTGGCGAGTCTAAGTCTGATGGCGTTGAATTAGAACTTAGCTATGTTGCAAACGATGCACTAACTTTCGACGCGTCAATAGGTTACATCGACAGTAGTTTTGAAAATGTAATTGATACCAATCCTGATACCGGTGAAACATTTGATAAATCAGACCGTTTTAGTGTTTCAAACACCCCAGATCTAACTTTCAACTTAGGTGCTACCTATCGTTTATACACAGAAATGGGCGACTTCGTTATAAATGGTAATTATTACCATCGCGGTGATTATGCGTTATTCGAAGAAGATAGCCTCTTAACACAAGACGCCTACGGATTATTAAATATTGGTGTTACTTGGTACAGCGCAGATGGCCATTGGACTGCGGGTATTTATGGTAAAAACCTAACCGATGAAGAATACATGATTGGTGGTTATCAGTTTGTGGCTCCTGACCCATCAGATCCAACTGATACCAGCAAATACACACCGGGTCTTGGTGGCGATAATACCTTAATTGGTTATTACGGTGACCCCCGCACAATATCACTCACTGTGGGCTATCGTTTTTAAAATTTAATTTAAGCGTTAAGGTTTGTCTGTATATCCCCACAGACAAACCTTGTTTCACATCGCAAAATCACATATAACTTAATGCATTGGAGACTATTTGAAATGGCTTGTGCTGTGAATACCATAATTGCTGATGACCACCCTTTATTCAGAAGTGCGCTACGTCAAGCAGCAGCGACTTCTGTACCAGAACAATATATAAAAGAAACCAGCGATATCGATGGGTTATTTAGCTTATTAAAATCACACCCCGAGATAGAGCTGATATTTTTAGATTTAACAATTCCTGGCGCCAATGGTTTACAAGCGCTCTCGCAACTAAGAAATCAATACCCTGATATATTAATTATTATGGTATCGGCTAACGAAACCCCCACTATCATAAAACAAGCCATGAGCTTAGGTGCTGCAGGCTATATTCCAAAGTCATCATCCCTTGATGTGATCAGTGAAGCCATTGAACATGTACTCAATGGAGACTCTTGGTTGCCAACAGATATTGACTTAACTGATGTGGTTGTTAATGACGAACAGAGCAATTTTGCCCGCAACCTAGAAAAACTCACTCCACAGCAATACCGTGTACTCGCGATGATAGCCGACGGGCTCTTGAACAAACAAATTGCCTTTGAAATGTCGATTCAAGAAACCACCATAAAACAACATGTATCGGCCATTTTGCGAAAGCTGAATGTGTATAACCGTACCCAAGCAGGCATTTTGTTTAATCAGCTATCTCAAGTTGGTAAGTTAGAGGCGAGCTAATATAGTGTACATCTCTAAGTCAGTCGTTTTATCATTCTTTTTAATGCCGGTGCTTTAAGTGGTTTGTACAATAAAGGATAACCTGCATCGAGTACGCGCTCGCGTATTTGCTCATCGTGGTTTGCAGTATTAACAATGGCAGGCAACGTCATTAATCCTGCTTGCTCAATCACCTCAAGCCCCGTTACACCATCATCCAATTGATAATCAACAATAAGTAGTTGTGGTAGTGTATTTTCTGCTTTGAGTTGCTCAAGTTCAATTAAGTTAGTGGCGGTGGCAATTTCACAGCCCCAGTTTTCTAGCAACTGTTTTAGCGCTTCAAGTACATTACGATCGTTATCCACAAGCCAAATACATAAACGACCCAATTCAGTTTCTGAATTGGCAGGTACATGCGCAGTGGCTGGTGTTTTTAAACTAGGTTTGCATGGCATGGTTAAAGTAAATTGAGTGCCTTTATTAAGCTGAGAGCCCATTACCAAAGGAATATTTAATAAATCACAAATACGTTTGGTGATAGAAAGCCCCAATCCTAATCCCTCGGCGTTAGGTTTATCGCCCAGCTGCTTAAATTCTTGATAAATACTCTGCTGATCACTGGTAGCAATGCCTATGCCTGTATCTTCAACCACAAACGATACATGATGTTCATCAAGTAAAACTTTTAAACGTACTTCACCATACTCTGTGTAGCGTATAGCATTACTAAGTAAGTTTCTTAGTACACGCTTAAGTAATGCTTTGTCGGTATAAATTCGCGCATCGCACGACTCAACAATAAAACCGAGGCCTTTTTCTTGAGCTAGTGCTAAATAATCATTACGCAGTGGCTCTATTAAACTACTCACATTAAATTCCGTTAACTGTACTTTAAACGAACCTGAATCGAGTTTAGTTAACTCTAAAATACTCGAAAGTAGCTCTTCTGCACTTGCTAAGGAATTTTTAATATTCATAGCTAGATCTTTAAGCTCAGTATCTTGGGCTTTTTCGTTCATTAGCGAACAAAATAAACTTGCGGCATTAAATGGCTGCAATAAATCGTGACTCGCCGCGGCAAAAAAACGCGTTTTACTTACTGTTGCCTGCTCTGCTACTTGCTTAGCTTTAGAAAGCGCTTGGTTAGCCTGTG
This sequence comes from Pseudoalteromonas sp. TB41, assembly GCF_000497975.1. Lineage (NCBI taxonomy): Bacteria > Pseudomonadati > Pseudomonadota > Gammaproteobacteria > Alteromonadales > Pseudoalteromonadaceae > Pseudoalteromonas > Pseudoalteromonas sp. TB41. The sequence goes on from NZ_AUTH01000087.1 coordinate 50,914, forward strand.
TTAATGCGGCAGTGCGCGTAGCCACTTTTTCTTCAAGACTAACATTCGCTTCGGTGAGTGCTTTTTGTTGTTTTACAAACTCACTTATGTCGGTGTAGGTCGTTACAAACCCGCCACCAGGCAACGGATTTCCTTGCATTTCAAATACTCGGCCATCACTATGTGCGCGTTGATATTTATACGCACTGCCTTGTTTTAAATAGGCTAAACGCTTATCGACTTCTGTATTAATATCCTCACCACGAAATAAGCCTCGCTCAGCGTTAAAGCGAATAATATCGGCAACGGGTCGGCCTATATATAAAGCACTATCGGGGTAATTAAACATGTGCTTATAGCCCTGATTCCAAGCGACCAAACGCAACTCACTATCTACTACGCTAATCCCTTGTTGAATGTTTTCAATGGTAGATTGCAGTAAATCACGATTAAATTTAAGCACTTGGCTAGCTTCATCTACAAACTCAGCAACTTGCTCTAAAGGCTGACGCTGCTCATTTTTCGCTACATCTAAAATTAGCCGTGCTGATGCACCACCAATAACCGCTGACATTTCACGCTCAACTAATAACTCAAGCTCAACATTAGCAATCCGTTTCCATTGGCTTTTATCATGCGGAAAATACTGCTGCACTAAAGAATGGCTCGCGTCTTTTTCAGCAAAACGCTGTAGTAATGCCCCTAAATCTTCATAATTGAGTGGCTGTAATGTGGTGTTTAATCGCGAGTCGTTTAATTGAGATATGAACTTATTGCTTTGCAGGCGCTCAGCAAGCGTTGCACGACTAAATAGTGGTACAAGCAAATACACTAACGTATTAACCCCTAACGACAACAGTAATGATTGGCTAATACTTTCTAAATTCAATGAAAGTAAATTAGTGGGCGCTAACCAAGCAACTTGCCATGGCCCTTCTATTAACCAACTACTTTGGCTGCCAAAACCACTGGCTAAATTAGGTAGCAGTAAAGTGTAACCCCAAATTACAAAGCCACTTAAAATACCGAGCTGTGCACCACGACACGATGCGTGGCGCCACCATAAACCAATAATCATCGCAGGAGCAAATTGCGCAACTAAGGTAAACGACATAAGCCCAACGGTTGCAAGAGTGGTGGTTTCTGCCAGCACTCTATGAGTGAAATAGCTGAGTAATAAAATAAGTACAATTACAATTTTACGCGCATGCAATAAGTTGTTTTTATCCAATCCTCGGCTGCTTGACGTTAACTGTGAGCGACGCAAAATAAACTGATTAATAAAATCATTAGTGATCATCACCGACAGCACAATTGCCGACACAATCACCATACTTGTGGCCGCTGAAAAGCCACCTAAAAAGGCCAGTAAGGTTACCCCGCTATTATCTGTCGCCATTGGCAGCGCTAATACGAAGGTATCTTGACCAACGCTACTATCACTAAAATAAACCAGCCCAGCGTAAGCTATAGGTAAAATAAATAAGTTGATCAGTAATAAATACAACGGAAATAACCAGCGAGCAGTTGCCAGTTCATTATTGTTATTGTTTTCAATAAAGCTCATATGAAACTGACGCGGCAAACATAACGTTGCTAGTATCCCCAACAAGGTATGTGCAACATAGACATAAACGGGGCTTTGAGTCGCGGCAACGTGTGTTGGTATATTTAGCGCTTGCGCCTGTTCATACAAAGCAATAGGGCTATCAAATATAGAAAAACACACATACAAGCCCACCGCAATAAAGGCAAGTAACTTAACAATTGATTCAAAAGCAATACTGGCAATTAATCCGGGGTTATGCTCACTAGGCTTAAGCCTGCGAGCGCCAAATAAAATAGCAAATAAAGCCAGCAATAACGTAATATAAAACGTACTATCTGCCCATACTTGGTTACTTTGAGTGGGGGCTCGGTCGGTGAGTAAATTAATACTTTGTGCGGTCGCACTAAGTTGCAAAGAAATATACGGTACAATTGCTATCACTGAAATAAGTGAAATAAGCCCTGACAAACTCGACGACTGCCCATAACGAGTGGCAATAAAGTCAGCCATAGAAGTAAGCTTTTGCTGTCGACAAATATGCGCAATACGACAATACAGCTGCCAGCCAAAAATAAATAATATAATCGTGCCCGCATAGGTAGGTGCCAACCACCAGCCATTACTAGCCGCTTGTGCTGTGGTGCCGTAAAAAGCCCATGAGGTACAATAAACACCCAATGACAGCCCGTAGGTTAAGCCTTTGAAAGGAAGTACCTTACGCCTATCCGCCCAGCCCGCAACTGCAAATAATATCCCTAGATACACCACAGCAATAAGGCTAATAAACCAAATTGAAAACATATTTTTGTTCTTGTTATTATTTTTATAATACTTAACTTAGCATAAGGGGATGTGTAGCAAAAAGCAGCCCTTACTTTAGTGCTATAAATGAACAAAAAGGTAAAATAAGAATTATTTGCATTTAGGTGTTGACAGTTATTTAAATCTAATTGATAATCACTATCAACAAGACGAAGCATACTTCTTGTGACGGAAAAGTTCATTTGTTTCTCGACTCTGAAACAACGTGTGGCGCACGTTAACAGCTATGGAAACCTGTTATAAACCACAACGCCCCTTGCTGTTTATGACCTGTTTCCGCCCTACTCATTTACTTGCTACATTGCTCATATCGGTGACGGTAGATATGAAACTAAAAAAGCCCTTACGGGCTTTTTTTATGTCTGTAATTTAGTGCGTAAGGCCTTAACCTGCGCTTTTATAAATTAACGACGGTTTTTTCGTGCACGTGCTCGGCGTTGTTTTTTCTCTTCTTCTTTGGCTTGCTTTTTCGCCTCTGCTGCCGCGCGCAATTCAGCCACCATTATTTCTTCTTCTTCACGCATAGCAGGTGTTTCCATGGTAATACGACCAATAATGCCATCTCGTAATTCATTAATTAGAATTTCCGACATTTTATACGTATCGATTTGGTTACCACCGCGAATACAGCCGCGCTTTTTACCCGCCATTTCAACAAACTCCCAATCGCTTTCTGGCAGTTCATCTAATTTATAGCGCGCTTTTAAAAGCTCAGGATAAGCATGCAATAAATACTCAGCGGTGTAACTTGCCACTTCTTCGTACTCAATAGCGGTATCACGTATCGCACCGGTTGCGCCTAAACGATAACCTGAGTTTTCGTTCTCTACTTTTGGCCACAGCATCCCTGGCGTATCGTAAAGCATAATGCCATCATCAAGTTTAATACGTTGCTGCGCCTTAGTAACTGCAGGCTCGTTACCCGTTTTAGCTACTATACGCCCAGCAAGCACATTAATGAGTGTTGATTTACCTACGTTAGGAATACCCATGATCATGGCTTTAATTTGCTTATCGGCACCGACTTTATGTGGCACTAACTTTTTACATAGCTCATTAATTCGATGCACTTCTGCGGCTTTATCGTTACCAAATGCAATGGCTTTTACGCCATTTTCTTGCTCAAAATAGTCTTTCCAGGTTTGCGTCATTTTAGGATCAGCTAAATCGGCTTTATTGAGAATTTTGATGACCGGCTTACCTTCACGCAGGGTAGCCACCATCGGGTTTTCGCTACTGTAAGGAATGCGCGCATCTAGCACTTCAATGATCACATCCATTTGTGGCATTATTTCTTTAATTTCATTTCGGGCTTTATTCATGTGCCCAGGGAACCACTGGATAGCCATTTTTAACTCCTAACGTATAATTTGTAGCTATTTTAACTGGCAATTCATTTAATTGCGCTATACTGACGCAAATTTTTTCATATAAGACACTATGGCTCTCAAATCTACCATCATGAAGGCGCAGTTATCGCTTAGCGATATGGACCGTCACGTATACCAAGACTTTCACCTGACCTTGGCACAACACCCATCAGAAACAGATCAGCGGTTGATGATCCGCTTACTCGCTTTTGCACTTAATAGCTGTGATGGTTTAGAGTTTACCAAAGGGTTAAGCGCTGATGATGAGCCGGAGCTTTGGCATGTCAATTACAGTGAAGAAATAGAGCTGTGGATTGAGCTGGGGTTACCAGATGAAAAGCGCCTTAAAAAAGCCTGTAATAAAGCTAAAAAAGTAATTTTATATACCTATGGCGAAAATAACCAAGCTATTTGGTGGCAAAAGCATCAGCCTAAATTATACGAGTTTAAAAACTTAAGTATTTTTAGCCTTGATTATGCAGCCACTCAACTATTAGCTGCGTTGGTTGATCGCAATATTAAATTGGCTATTACTATTCAAGATGGTGAAGTTTGGGTTAATACCGACACCACTAACATTGAGATAAAACCTCAGCAATTAATGTAACTACCCACGATTAGGGGGCGTATGAAGGTTAAACACGTTATTGTTTTACATGGCTTATATATGTCTGGCTTGGTGATGCGCCCGTTGTGCTCACGCTTGGAAGAGTCGGGCGTTAAAGTTTTAAACCTTACCTACAATACGCGTGATCCTAATCGGGATGCTATTTTTTCGCAAATAGATGACTTTATCGGCGACGAGCCTTCTGCTTTAGTGTGTCACTCTATGGGGGGCTTAGTTGCTCGCGCCTATTTAGAGGCAAACTCAGCGCCAAGTCATCATGTTGAAAAGGTAATCACCTTAGGAACGCCACATACTGGCAGCCATATTGCTGAAAAAATGCAGCAAAAAGGGTTCGAGCTATTATTAAAAAATAGCGTTGAGTTTTTACTCTCTAAGAATGGTGATTGGCCTTTTAAAGCCAAGCTATATAGCATTGCCGGCGACTTACCGATTGGCTTAATGCCACTCATTGTAAAAGGCAGCCGCTCTGATGGCACCGTATTACTAGATGAAACAAAGCTAAAGGGTATGGCCGAACATAAGGTATTTCACTTAAGCCATACCAGTATGATTTACTCACGCCAAGTCGTTAATTATATTCTTGAGCGCTTGAATGAGGACATTTAGTCCTCGGCTGCAGCCGCCACTTTATAGCTGATCAAAAATATAATACCTAATACCAGCGGCATTGGTGCAGCAATATAGCCAAAGGCATCAGAGTTTGCAAAACTCGCACCCGCTAAGTGCGCAACTAACCCTAATACAAACCCTAGCAAAGCAATACCAATAACGATGAGTTCAGCTTTATTTTCTTTACGTGTTTTAGCTTCCATAATTTCTCTCCGCATCTAATCAAGTAGCCCCTTAACTCAATAAAGTGTTCTCTATCAAGTTGGGTTATAGTGATTATGCGCTTTACTGGTGTGCGTTTTTTGACCTACATCAATAAATAAAATAAGTGTGCGCTGCGCCTGTCAAAAGCTTGTTTTAGATCATATTTTGTACTCACAAAATAAACAATTTCGCTGCTCAAGGTAGTATTTTTATAAACACAACCCATATCTATTGAACAGCGTTAGCTAACTTATTTAAAAAGTCGAGCTAAGGTGATAGCTTTTAGCTATGACACCAATATATATAAACAATTTTATTAATACACCATCTTAGGTAATAATGACTGTATTGAACAAGGTGTAAACAAATTCATAAAACGGTTCTTTAAGGAGCAAGGTATGTCGCAAGTAAATGCAATTGGTTTAAACAGTACAAAAAGTGAAGATATCATTAAGTCACTGAATACGCTTTTAAGCAGCTATCAAATTCAATATATGAATGCACGCGGTTTTCACTGGAATATTAAAGGCCGAAACTTTTTTGAATTACATTTAAAGTTTGAAGAAATTTATAACTTACTACTATTAAAAGTAGATGAAATCGCAGAACGTATTTTAACGCTTGATGGTGCACCGCTACATGCGTTTTCAGATTACTTAGAAGTAAGTGAAATTAAAGAAGCAAAAGGGATCAGCGATGGCGTAACCGCAGTAGAGAACTTACTTGCCGGATACAGCAGCTTAATTAAAATGCAGCGCGATATTCTTGCACAAGCCGCTGAAGCTGATGATGAAGGTACCGCGTCATTAATGAGTGACTACATTAAAGAGCAAGAAAAACTAGTGTGGATGTTAAAAGCCTACCTAGATTAAGTTATTTTAAAAAATAGAAAGCCTCAGTTATTACTGAGGCTTTTTTGTAACAATCATTTACGGGCTATGACAAAGCGATAAAAAAGGCCATTTCTAGCGCTTTTTCCTCTAAGCTCTTAAAGCGACCCGATGCCCCACCATGTCCTGCATCCATGTCGGTTTTAAACACTAAAATATTATCATCGGTTTTATATTCACGCATTTTAGCCACCCATTTCATTGGTTCCCAATACTGTACTTGTGAGTCGTGCAAGCCGGTTGTCACCAATATATTGGGGTAGTGTTGCGCGCTAATATTGTCGTACGGTGAATACGCTTCAATAATGTCGTAAAAATGGGGGTCATTTGGGTTACCCCATTCATCATACTCATTTGTTGTAAGCGGAATGCTTTCATCTAACATTGTGGTGAGCACATCTAAAAATGGCACATGGCAGCCCACTCCACAGTAAAGTTCAGGCGCTTGATTTACCACAGCTCCCATTAATAACCCCCCAGCACTGCCACCAGAGGCAAACACTTTACTTTTGTTGCCGTATCCTTGCTCAGTGAGCGCTTTGGTTATATCTATAAAGTCATTAAAGCTATTTTGTTTATGCTGTTTTTTACCGTGTTCGTACCATGAACGCCCTAGCATTTCACTACCACGCACATGCGCAATTGCATAAACAAAACCACGGTCGAGTAAGCTAAGTGACGTACTCGAAAAGCTAGGATCTATGGTGATCCCATACGCGCCATAACCATATTGAAACAACGGATTTGAACCATCTTTTTTAAAGCTATCTTTACGATATACCAACGACACCGGCACTTTTACCCCATCTCGAGTGCTTACCATAAGTCGCTCTGACTGGTAGTCTTCTGCGTTAAAATCACCGAGTATTTTTTGTTGTTTAAGTAAGGTTTTTTCGCCTGTGGTTAAATCAACATTATAAAGCGAGCCAGGCGTTGTTAAGCTTGAATAGTAAATGCGTGCATGGGTTACACTTGGCTCTGGGTTCATCGCAATAGCGGCGTAGTAACAAGGATCATCAAACTCAAGGCTCATTCGCTCGCCGTTTTGATTAACCACAACAAAGCGTGCTTGGCCTTGTTCGCGCTCGCTAAGCACTAAAAAGTCGTTAAATAGTTCAACGCCTTCTAATAATACAGTTTCACGATGGGGGGTATGTGTTTGCCACTGGTTTTTATCAGCAATGGTATTGCTTGTCGCGGTCATTAATCTAAAGTTTTTAGCCTGCCAGTTAGTCACTATATAAAAAGTATCACCGAGCTTATCGATATCAAATTCATGCCCCTCTTCACGCGGCATTAAAGCAGTAAACTCACCTTTAGGTTGATTGGCATCAAGCACCCACATGTCGTTAGTTTCTGTGCTCGCTAAATCAATAATAATTAAGCTTTCATCACGACTTTTACCTAAGCCCATAAAAAAGCTGCTGTCTTGCTCTTCGTATACCAGCACATCTTGGTGTTGCTCAGTCCCTAGTTCATGTCTAAAAACTTGATAACCTAATAAGGTTTTTAAATCCTTTTTTACATAAAATACGGTTTTATTGTCGTTCGCCCAAACCACTTGCCCCTCGGTAATCTCAAGTACATCGTCGAGCATTTTATTGCTGCTTAAATCTTTAAACCGTACTGTGTATATCCGTCTGCCATCGGTATCTTCAGAGTAAGCCATTAATTGCTCGTTGGGGCTCAGCGCCACTTCCCCTAACTCATAAAACTCATAGCCATTGGCAAGTGCATTAACATCAAGTAGTAGCTCTTTATCAGCCATTGCCATACTGCTGCTGCGATAATGACGCGCATATTCATCATCTCCGCGAACCTCTGAGTGATACCAATACTGGCCGTCTTTTACCGGTACAGTGTTATCGTCTTTTACAATACGACCTTTAAGCTCCTCAAATAATGTATTTTGTAGTGGCTTAATGGCAGCTAATTGTGCATCACAATAGGCATTTTCTTGCGCTAAATGTGCGAGTATATCGGCATTTTGTCGCTCATCATCGCGCATCCAATAATAATCATCACTGCGTGTTTTAGCATGAGTAGTCAGCGCATGAGCTTGCTTTTTAGCAACAGGGAAATTAGGTAATAAGCTTAAAGAATAATCAGAAGAAGACACAAAAAAAACCGCTTAAAAAATAACAATGGCGATCAGTTTATCATAAAAATAAAAAAGCCCACTCATAGTTGAGTGGGCTAAAGCGGTATAAATTCGATAACTAAAAACTACGAGAATTTTTATTGTTGTCGTTATACCTAAGGGAAGTTGATTTACTGTATTTGCTGCCAAGCCATCGCCCAGCTTTCACCAACGCCTGGCTCAAACATAGCGCTATTCTCATTCACACGGCAAAACTCACTAAATGGCCATGCCTTACACTGGTATATATGCCCTGTTTTTGGCTGTAATACTTTGGTGCCCGCACTGTACATATCGCCATTTTGAGGATAAACCGCGTCGTATCCAAGGCTATTGACTGTGATTAATTTTTTATTTTTTTCAGCGCGATTAAAGTGAACCACCGCGCTACAAATACCACTGCTTTCAAGTGCAAATATTTTGTTATGTCGGTACGCAACCACCAATCCTTGCTCTGTCATTCTGCCAGCGCACACAAGCGGAATATGCATATTAATATGCTCAACCACCAGCAAACTCCAAGCATGCGGTTCGCCCTGCTCTGGAGAGAGTATTTCATAATCAAACGCTAGCTGAGTTAATTCGCCATGCTCATCGTAAAAGCTCACACTAACCGTATCACCAACAAAGAGCTGGCTATACTGATCGAGCCCAAGACAACCAATAGTTAACCATTCTCCACATGTTAATGATGAATGTATAAACACTGCAACACCTTAAAGAGTCAAACGTCGCCCATAACATATGGCTTTCAACAGGCAAACTAGCTCATGAGCTAATATGCGTTAACTAAAGTATTAGGCTAAAAACCATTGTGTAATACCAATACCGACTGATTGTAATTCGCAATGTTGCAATAATCAAACAAAAGAATGTAACCAGAGTTTAAAAACAATACTAAAGTTTGCACTAATGAGCATAAAACAAAAAAGCCAACCGCTTTATAAACGGTTGGCTTTTTTCAGCTACATGATCTGGGTGATGTTAACTTACGCTCGCTTTTTTACTTGCGAACGGGCGCTTAAATAGCGCGCCTATGTCGGTTAAAATAATATACAAACACGGCACCAAAATAAGGGTGATCAGTGTTGCAAACATAACCGCAAAGCCCAGAGCTACCGCCATAGGTATTACAAATTTGGCTTGTAAACTGGTCTCAAACATAATCGGCAATACCCCTGCAAAGGTCGTAATTGAGGTAAGTAATATGGGCCTAAAGCGTGCACAGCCTGCTTCAATAACCGCATCTTTTATACTGATACCAGCTCGACGCGCCTGATTAATAAAATCAGTCATCACCAAAGAGTCGTTAATAACCACCCCTGCAGCAGCAATTAAACCAAAGCCCGACATTAAACTAATATCTAAACCAAACCAAAAATGACCCCATATTGCCCCCGTTAAACTAAATGGAATAACCGACATTACAATGAGAGGTTGTGAGTAACTTTTTAACGGCACGGCAAGTAATATATAAACTAAAATCATACCACCAGCAAAAAATAACAATTGCTCATTAGCTTGCGCTTGTTGCTCTTCAATTGCGCCACCTAGTTCTGACTTAACACTTGGGTATTCGTCCAACAGTTGTGGTAGTAAATTTTCTTTTACTTGCTTAACCACTTCGCCTGGCTCAATCACTTCCTCATCAATGTTGCCATACACATAAACAGTGCGATAACCGCCTTCACGACGAATATAACTAATACCAGGGGTTTCAGTTAGCTCAACCACATCTCCTAGCAATACTTCTTTGCCTTGGGGCGTGGTGATAACCGCGTGTTTAAGCGATGAAAACGCTTCGCGAGTAAGCTTAGGGTAACGTACCATCACCCGTACTTCTTCACCGCGACGAATAACACGTTGCGCCTCGCCACCATAAAAACTGGCACCGACTTGATTTGCAATTGAGGCCAAATCTAACCCTAAGTCAAAGGCGACTGGTTTTAAGCTCATTTGTACTTCTTTGCTAGCAGGGTCAATGGTAGAGCTTATATCAAATAAGCCTTCTTGCTGCTGCAATAATCCAATAAAGCGACGCCCTGCTTCATTCAATGTATCGATATCAGAGCCATACAGCAAGTAACCAAACTCACCGTTACCGCCGCCACCTCCACCGCCAACATCATCCTGAATAGTTAACGATTTAACGCCCGCAATATTAGGCATCGCTTCACGCCAGCGGCGCGAAAGCTCAAAGGCATTATAAGAGCGTAAATCTTCATCAACCAATGGCGCTAATAACTGCGCCTCTGTACGACCTTGGTTAAATACCAATACATCGCGAATCATCTTTTGCCCTTCTTCGCGCTCGGTTTGCTTATCTATTTCAAGCACCATGGCTTCGATTTGGCGAATAGCATTAATGGTTTGAATGTCTGATACGTTATCGTTCATCTCAACATTAATTTGCGGGAAGTCATGCGGCACTTTAGGCGATGGGATCATTCTTACCTGATTAGACGAGATTAACGCAAAAGTAAAAATTAACAGCGCAATAAAGCTAAATAACACCGTCCAACGCCATTTGATACAATTAATAATAAACTGCCTATACGGCCCATTTACAAAGCCAAAAAAACGCTTATTAAAGCGTGCTCGCCAACCGTCAGGGTTAATAGGTGAAAAGTGAGTATGCGCAATGTGCGCCGGTAATATCAGCTTAGATTCAATCAAGCTAAATATTAAACATAAAATCACCACCACTGAAATACCATAAAAGAAGGCACTTTCAGGTCCACTTGAAAGTGTAAATGGCGCAAATACCGCAATGGTTGTGAGTACTCCGAAGGTCGCCGGGGTGGCAACTCGTTTTGCGCCATTCACTACATTAACAACACCGCCGCCTTTTTTCTCTATTTCGGTGTAGGCACTTTCACCTATGACAATGGCATCGTCCACCACAATTCCCAGTACCATAATAAAGGCAAACAAAGACACAATATTAATCGTGATGCCAAATAATGGCATCAACATCATCGCCCCTAAAAAACATACCGGCAAACCAATCATTACCCACAGTGCCAGCTTAAAACGTAAAAATAATGAAAGCATAATGGCAACTAAAATAGCCCCTTGCAGCAAATTAGCTTTCATCATATCTAAGCGTGCATTAAGGTAGTATGTCATGTCCATTAATGGCTCTAAACGCACACCCAATGGTAGTTCTTTATTTTTTTGGTCCATGTAGGCTTTAACAGAATCGGCCACCGGAATAATATTTTGCTCTTCGGTGGCTTTAACCGATAAATAAACCGCATTTTCGCCGTTAAATTTAAAGTAGCGCTCACCTTCAACAAACTGATCTTTAATAATCGCAATATCTTGTAGCAACACCTTGGCACCGTTCGCGCCAATTTTTACCGGAATTTGCCTAAATTCTTCACCAGAATAAAACTGATTTTCTACTCGAACCGAAATAACACCAGCATCAGTTTTTAATTGCCCAGCTGAAAAGTTAGCCGAATAACGACGTACCGCGTTCGCTACATCCGATAAAGTTAAATTATATTGGCGCAATGTATCGGGCTCTATTTCTATGGCAATTTCATCCAGTGGCACATCATTTACCACTAAAGATACATTCGATAACTGCAATAATTCATCTTCAACCTGATTTGCGATTGGCTTAAGTTCATTTAGCGGTAGGTCGGCAACGAGCGTCATACCAATTACATCTTGGCGAAACTCTATTTGGCTAATGGTAACCGGCTCCATTCCCGCTGGAAAAGTTGCAATACCATCTACTCGCAGCTTGACCTTATCGAGAACGTCGGTGAGCTCTGCGTCAGTATTAATTTCAAGGCTGGCAGAACCACCATTACGAAAAGCGCGATACACCCCTTTTTTTATCTCAGTTATATCTTTTAACGACTCTTCAATTTTTATTAAGATGCTTTCTTCAATTTCCTGTGGCGACGCCCCAGGGTAATTTGCATTCACCGTAATATAGTTAACTTCTATATTGGGGAACATTTGTCGCTGAATAGTAAAATAGCTTATAAGCCCCATGACAATGATAAAAAACATCATCAAATTGGCTGCAACAGAGTTGTTAGCAAAATAAGCAATTAACCCTGTTTGTTTGGTTGTATTGGGCTGTTCTGTGTTATTCATAACTCACCCTACCTTAAAGTTTTTCAGTGGATGCGTTTTCTGCTGCATCTGTACTTTTAGTCTCTGTTAAACCGGCTATTTTTACTGCCATTCCTTTTTGTGGATATTCCGGCAAGGTAGTAACAAGCTTGTCGTTGGCTTCTAAGCCATCACTGATATAGAAGTATTCACCTTCTTCACGAATCACTTTTACTTTACGCGGCTCTAACTGTTGCTCATCATTGACTACCCACACGGTTTGGTTATTTACTAACTCTTGCGGTAAACGATAAATATTATTGAGCATAGTGCCAGCAAAGTTTACTTGTACATAAGTGCCAAATTTAATTGCAGGCTGCTGATTAGTAAGCCCATAAGGATCTTCAATTCTTACCACTAAACTGCTCATGCGAGTCGCGTTATCAACAATCCCTAAATCGCGGTCTATTACTGCTTGGCGAGTAAACCCATTTAATCCTGTTTTAATAACCGTTGCAGTTACCCCTTTAACACGCTCAGGTAAAAACACACTGTCAAAGCCAGCGATCGGAATAATCACTTCAGCGGTTTCAATATTATTCAGCTCGGCAACTTGAGCGCCCATAGTGACAAACTGACCAACACCTACATTACGACTCACCACTAGTGCATCGTATGGTGCGCTCACTTCACTATTATCTAAATCGCGTTGTGCCCTTTTCAATGCAGCTTGGGCCGATTTAACCGATGCCTGCGCACTCAACACTTGTGGTTTACGTAAAAATAAATCTGTACGCGCTTTATTTGGGAAACGTTTTGCTTCGTCTTCTGCGACTTTGGCTTGCGCTTGCTCTTCAATTAACATCGCTTGCGCGCGGGCAAGTTCAGCCTCGGCTTGCAGTACTGCTGCTTCGTAGTTATCTTTTTCAATTGTAAATAAGATTTCGCCACGACCCACGACCCCACCGGCCACAAAGCTTGGATGCCAGCTAACTACCTCACCGGATACTTGCGCTGAAAGCTGGGTATTTTCTAGCGGCTGCACTTCACCATAACTATTAATGATAACTTGATGATTGTTAGCGGAAACAGCTTCAACCTGCACCGTTGGACGAGTGTCTATGACTTCTTTTTTATCTGACTCTTTTGCAATCGCATTAATTGCAGCAAAACCAACCACACCTAATGTTAATGCTACGAACGGAAAAATCCACCTAAGTACATTACCTTGCATCTGTTTATTACTCCCAAATTACTATTAACACCATGATACCAAAGCTTAATGAAACATTAACGTGACATTTGTAAGCAACTGTTACAAAAAAGTATAAATAAGGTCTTCTTCAGCAAATAAAAGGTAAGTCAAAAGCACTGTTAAGCCGCTTTATAAATGTATTGTTACAATCTTTTACCATTATAAATCATAAAGCTAATCACTTTAGGTTAGTATTTAGGAACGATACTGTACGAAATAGCATGACAAACCGTACAGTAAAATTACATTAACAACTAAAAAAGACTAAACAATGAAATTAACTACACTTACCTTGGCGCTTAGTATAGCGCTTGGCAGTAGCTATACTGTTGCTGCAGAAAAAAAAGAAGAAAAAAAGCCACAAACATTAAGTGAAATGATTAAAGGCCAAACCGAATTTGCTGGCATTTTTAATCTTTACCAAGATGAAAAAACCGGTGACCACCTAATGGTAATTAACGAGTCACAGCTCGATACCCCTTTTGTTTATTTTGCACATACCATTGATGGTGCGACTGATGCGGGTCATTTTCGTGGCGCGTACCGTGAAACAAAGTTAATTGAATTTAGAAAGTACTTTGATCGTATCGATATTGTTAGTAAAACCCCGCGTTACTTATTTAACGAAAATAGCGCGCTAGCTAAAGCCAGCGAGGCAAACATTAGCGAAGCGGTACTTGCAAGTATAAAAATTGAAAAACAAGAAGAAGGTAAAATAGCCTTTAATGTTAACAAGCTATTTTTAAGTGAAGCACTGCATAAAGTATCACCAACGCCTAATCCGAACGATAAAAATGCTAAAAAGCGTTTTAAAGTAGGTAAATTAGATGATAAAAAATCACGTATCATCAAACAGCGTCCTTACCCTAACAATCTAGATGTGGTGGTTGACTATGTATTTACTAATAGTAGCCCAACCGTTCGAGGCTCAGGTGCGATAAGCGATCCACGAAGCGTGTCAGTAAAAGTTCAGCACTCATTTGTAGCTTTACCTGATAATAGCTACCAACCTCGTTTTGATGATGCGCGCATTGGTTATTTCACTAATCAGTTTGATAAAATGACATCAACTGACTGGGCACCATACCAAGATGTAATAAAGCGCTGGGACCTACAAAAGAAAGATCCAAACGCAGCACTTTCAGAGCCAGTAAAGCCGATTACCTGGTGGATAGAAAATACTACGCCTGTTGAGTGGCGAGATACAGTTCGTGACGCCGTACTTGCTTGGAATAGCTCATTTGAAAAGGCAGGCTTTAAAAATGCAATAGAAGTAAAAGTACAACCTGACGATGCCGATTGGGATGCCGGCGATATTAATTATAATGTACTGCGTTGGACTTCATCGCCTAAGCCACCTTTTGGTGGATATGGACCAGCATTAGCTAACCCGCTAACCGGTGAAATTTTAGGCTCAGACATTATGCTTGAGTTTGTATTTATGAAAAACCGCTGGATATACGATACGCTTTATACTCAAGGCACTATGAGCCATACACAACCAGGAAGTAACACTGAGCTTAATTGTTCTTTAGGTCATGAGTTACAACAAAACCTAATACTTGCAAAAGGCTTAGCAAATGGTGCTGATATTGAAGATACCCAAATGTTACGTCAAGGCTTAACTCAGCTGGTTTTACATGAAGTAGGGCATACTCTAGGTCTCAATCACAACATGAAATCTTCTATTTTGTGGGATGAGAAAGAAGTTCACGACAAAAGTAAAACTCAAGGTATAGTGACCGGCTCAGTAATGGACTATGCGCCAGCAAATATAGCGCCAACGGGTGTAACTCAAGGCGATATCTTCCAAACTAAACCAGGTCCATACGATGATTGGGCAATAAACTACGGCTACAGCGCAGCACTTAAAGATGAAGCAGCAGAACAAGCTCGTCTTGATAAAATACTCGCTCGCTCAAGCGAACATGCACTGGCCTTTGGTAACGATGCCGACGACATGCGTGCACCAGGTCGCCACATAGACCCTCGCGTGATGATTGGTGACTTGTCGTCTAACCCTGCAGCTTATGGTGCAGATAGAATGGCACTGATCAATACACTATTTTCTGAACTTAAAGACAAAGCTACAGTAAAAGGTGAGTCTTACCAACAGCTTGTTACTTCAGCTAACAGCCTATTTGGCCAGTATCGTGCACAAGCAGGCGTGGTATCTCGTCAAATTGGAGGGGTTTATGTAGAGCGTGCCGTCGTGGGCGATGAAAATGCAGCAAAGCCTTTTACACCGGTACCACTTGAGCGTCAAACCCAAGCAATGGCTATTTTAGCTGAGTATGTGTTTGCTCCAAATGTACTGCAAAGCATGCAGCCATTGTATAACTTTATGCAGCAGCAGCGTCGTGGGTTTAATCATTACGGTAAAAACGAAGACCCTAAACCGCATAAAATGATTTTAGGTATGCAAAAGAGTGTACTAGCGCAACTACTTCATCCTGCTGTGTTACTGCGTATTTCAGATACTGCTTTATATGGTAATGAATACACCCTTACGCAATTTATGGAGGATTTAACTGCAAGTATCTTTGTTGATAGTAAAACCGCTAATTCAATCAGTCATAATTTACAGATTGAATATGTTAATCAGCTAATTGCAATTGCAGGCCTAGAAAAAGCAAGTAAATACGATAACTTAGCGAAAACAGCCGCGCTATATCAGCTAACTCAAATAGCCGATCAAGATGTTGCATGGGGCGCTGATACCGCAACCAAAGCACATAAAAAATATATCGACCGCTTAATTAGCAAAGCGCTAGAAGCGTAAATAACACTGAGTAAACCAAGGCCACGTTTTACGTGGCCTTTTTTACACTAACTCAAAGGTAAATAGTGCCTTTAAGGTACCTTACGGCATGACCCGTTAATGTCACTGTTGTATCACCCACTTCACAGTAAAGCTTCCCGCCTCGTTGTGAGGCTTGATAAGCACTGAGAGAATCTTTTCCAAACTGCCCTGCCCAATAAGGGGCAAGCCCAGTATGAATTGAGCCGGTTACAAAGTCTTCATCACCCCCACTGGCAGGCCAAAAATAACGAGAAATAAAGTCATACTCAACACTCGGTGCTGTTGCAACCACATCTAATGGGGCTAATTTTTTTAGTTGTTCATTGGTTGTTTTCAGGTCTACAACCTGCTGCTCATTATCATAAATAGCAAAATAAGCTTGGCGGTTTTGCAGCACCTTAACAGGTTGTATAGACAGGCCACCTAATAAAGCATCAGGGATGAGCTGAACCTCTTCAGGGGCTTGTTTAGGAAAGGTCATGGCAAAGCTGCCATCGTTATTTTTATTAACAATCAGTTCGCCCACCGTCTCTGTGCTGAAGCACACCTGCGTTATATTATGTTGCTCACAAAGCACATAGGCCGCCGCTAAAGTAGCATGGCCGCAAAAATCAATCTCCATTAATGGCGAAAACCAACGTATCGCAAAGCTTCCATCTGCCGACTGACAAGTAAAAGCGGTTTCAGACACATTGTTTTCCGAAGCTATATTCAGCATAAGATCATCACTAAGCCAAGATTCCAATGGGATCACGGCAGCATAATTACCTTTAAACAGTTCACTGCTGAACGCATCGATTTGATGGATAGTTAATTTCATAGTGGGCACTTTTTATTTATTGGTCACTCAAAGTGCCACAAATGAAATTAACGGTCACTATAATTTTATGCCAACACAGGACGTACGCGATAATACTGCATACACGCAAATTGCAGCGCATTAGTTAGCAATATCATAATAAACATTAATATATGCGAAGTACTTTGCACTGGCATGGCTAGCTCTGCAAACAAACCACAGATACCTGCTATAAATTGCAAACTAAAATAGCGCGCACTCAGGTTACTAATATTCCCTGTTCGCAGTGTTTTATAGGTTTGTGGCATAACCCGAACCGAACTCATAATTAAGCCCACATAAGTTAAGCCGTTTAGCACAGAGGCAGTATCTAGGTTAGGGTTTAACAGCAACAAAAAAGGTAATAACGAAAAGCTAAGCATGCCAAGTAACTGCAGCTTTTGACGCTTAACTGCATTATAGCGAGCAAAAAAGTATAAAATTAAACCACTCAACAATCCTGTCGCAAAAAACGGCAAGGCAATATAAAAGCGAGCAAAATAAAGATTGTAGCTAATAAAGTACACACTTTGCGCTAAACCAAATGTCATCATTAGCAGTGATACACCCGATACACTGCGGTTTTTAATAATTTTATTAAGTAGCGGTAAAAAACTAAAAACCAAAATAAACACTGACAAAATAGGCAAATAATACGCCAAAGCAAACCTCGCTCGTTACATTGTTGTTAATAAAAAGGAAGAAATAAAACATTTTTTAAACATTTGTTTTTAAAGGCTTTATTTTTGTGCGCGCATTGTAGAGCTGGCTAGGTTTTATACAAGCTTCACACCAACTTTAGTTTCTTAATGTGGCAACTTGAGTATACAAAAACCGTTGCCATAACTTCACAGTCTCACTATTTTATAATTGCAACACAAATGATAACTGTTATCATGCGCATATCTAAAAATTAACATGCAAGCTTAAGTAATGAGAAAAACACTGTTTAAAGTTCATAGTTGGTTGGCGCTAATTGCCATTATTCCGTTAATTGTTATTAGCATTACCGGCAGTGTTTTAGTGTTTAAAAGTGAAATTGATGGCTTACTGATGCCTGACAAACACTTTGTGGTACAGCAGCAAGCTGCTCGCTTACCTATGGACTCATTAATAGATAAAGCCGAAGCAGCCTTTCCTGAGTATGTAGTAGGAAGCTGGGAGCTTTTTAATAACACCACCGCCGACCGGCTTTATTTGGTTAAGCGTGGCACTGACGATTGGTATAAGTTGCATTTAGACCAATACACCGGAGAGATTTTATCAGAACCCGTAAGCACAACTCATTATTTTACCGACTGGTTTTTAGAGCTCCATTACACCTTTTTACTTAACGACTTAAAAAGTTTACCTGGGCAAACAGGTACCGTATTAGGGTTCTTTTTTGCTTTATTTTTATTAACTCTGGGCATCACCGGCTTAATTATTTACCGTAAATTTTGGCAGCGGCTATTTAGCGTACGCTGGCGCGCAACATTACAAATAGTACTTAGCGACATTCATAAAATGACTGGAGTATTAGGCTCACCTATCCTTATCGTTTTAGCGATTACCGGTGGTTATTTTAATGGTGCAGTGTGGTATCACGAAGTAATAGAACACGCAGAAGAAGAGCACCACACTATTACAAATAAATTATATAGTGACGACATTTCTTTTGAGCGCATTCTTAATGATAGTAAGCTGCAAATACCCACTTTTAACACTACTTTTTTAGTTTTCCCGCGAGAGCCTGATGAAAATATTACTCTTTATGGCGAAGTAAATACCCGTAATCCACTTACCAGTGAATACGCCAATACCATAACTTACAATAAGCAAACAGGTGAACACATGGCTAACTGGGATATTCGAGAGGCTGGTGCGGGTTGGCAAGTAATAGACAGTTTTAGAAAACTACACTTTGGTTATTTTGCTGGGCTTATCAGTAAAATACTATGGTGTATTGTTGGCCTTAGCCCTGTATGGCTCGCTGGTACAGGTTTTTATTTGTGGCTTACCCGCCGTAAACGTAAAAAGCATTCACAAAGAAATCGTGTAATGCAGCGAAAAAGCGCTAACGTTTTATAATATTAGTACTCAGCTAAGTTACTAGCTTTAGGTAGTAACTTAGCTAAATAGGCTTTTATAATGAATAGTAAAAGCTTAACCACGCGCGCATTTCATCTTCAAAGCTGTCGCCTTCAACACGCGACAACCCAGCATTGAAGGTTAAATCGTTTACGCCTGCAGGCCCCATTCCGAAGCTAAAATCACCTTGATATTTTAAGCCATAACTTTGTGCATAAACGCTGTTATCTAATTGATGTTGCTTATAGTAAAACCAGGGCATGCCTTCTTTAAAGCTAATGCCACCGCCATAACCTTGATAGCGCTCTGCAGTTGCACTGTAAAAAGGCAATTCAGCAGCAAGCACAAACTCGCTACTTTGTTGCTGATTAATCAGGTTAGAACTAAACCCTCCTAAAGCTAAATTACTATCGTCTCGTTGTTTTTGTTCAAAGCTCACAAACATGGGAATATTAAATGCTTTGCCAAATATTTTTGTTGCTAAGTCATAACCTTGCCAATGACTACTGTGATTCCGCCCATCATAAATACTGGCATAAATACTCTGCCCTATGGCAAATGCTTGGCGGTCGTGTTGCCATTGCTGACTAATACTCAACCGTGTCCAATTTTTATGACCATTTTTATAATCTGTATAGTTATAAGCAAGCTCTGGGGTTAACTGAAGCTGGCCAAATTTCAATGGGTGGCTTATTGCAGCAAAGCCACCTCGGGCGTCAATATCGACGTTTAAGCTAGGTTGATATTGATGTGATGTATCCAAATTATAATCAAATAGCGCAAGCTTAAACTTTGTATTCAGCGCATTGTATTTTGCTTGTACAAACCCTCCATGTAATGCACCGTCATGCAAATCAATGTTATAACCCGCTTGTAAATCAAGTTGCTTTAATAGGTCGCTACTTTTTATACCTACGCTTAGCAAACTGGTTGACGCTGAATAATACTGTGATCCCAAGGCAAACGTCGCTTGCTGATCAAGTACTGCGTAATCGCTTTGCTCTGCTATCTCATCGGTATATATTTTTGCCGGTGGCAGAGTGTGCTTATTTACCATCAACAATGGAGCTTCACTGGTTACAGCGAGATCCGTCACGGCTGCGCGATTTTTTGCTATTGTTAGCGTTTTTACATCAGGGCCATCGGCATTAATGGAGAAGTAAAGTAGTGAGCCATCTTCTGTTTCAATCGGATATGCGAGCGCTTCTTGTCCGTTAGTTAAGCGGGTGAGGGTGTTATTTTTTATATGGTAATTATAAATATCAGTCTTATTATTTAAGCCAGCAACAAAATAGATAGACTCCCCATTTTGACTAAAACTCGGCTGGCTTAAATATTGATACCCATTAGGCATTGGGACTGACCGCCTGGGATCACCGTTTAAGTCTTGTATATACAACTGCCAATTTTCGTTTAATGATGCTGATAAGTAAGCTAATTTTGTTTCATCGGGGTTCAGAGTCGGGTAATCATACGTCGTTTTTAAGCTCTTGGTAAAAAGTGGCGTGATTGTTTGTGTATTAAGGTCGACTTTTACTAATTCAGAATACCCAGCTCTTATTTGCTCACCGTAAAGTGTTTCACCATCACGGGTAACACTAAAACGACGAATACCAGCCAGTTCAGTGAGTTGTTCGACGTTGCCAGTATCTATGTTATAGCTAAAAATGTCAGACACTTTGTTATAAGTCCCCGACTCCTCAATACTGTAGGCATTAAAATAAAGAGTGTTATTGCCTACCCACTGCGGATTGGCAATACCTGCTCGATTTATTTGATTTAATATTTGTTTTTGTTCGCGCTTAAATACACTTGGCGCAGTATCGGGAATATCCTTAGCATCATCTTCAAGTAATTGCTTTTGTGCTTTAGTAAATTGCTGTTGCGCTTTAGTGTTGTCTTCAGTGCTATAAATTATGAGCTTGGTATTACTTTTTTTATCACGCTCCACTATGGCAATTTTGCTGTCATCACCAGAAAGAGCGGGGTTGCTAGCGTATAAATCAAGCTTTAACCAAAGCTTGCTATTAAGTGGTGACTCGGTTTGCTCTTGTTGCATTGCTTTGTAAGTGAACTCAGCAATAAATCGACGATATAGCTTGGCAGCGCTTTGCCCGAATACACCAGAAAATGCGTCGTCAAAATCTCGAGACTTAACCGCCCGCATACGAACCCATACATTATCGACCAGCTGCTCTGAGTAATTTTGCTCTAGCCAGTATAAAAAACGACTTCCCATTAAATACGCCATGGAGCCCGCCATAAAGCCTTCATCACTATTTAGTTGCCCATACGTCGGAAGCGCTCCTTGCTGAGCAAACTCCCTGAGTATTGCCTCAGAATAGTTATCAAAGAGTCGCCCTCGACCTGTCATTTTTGATTCGATTAAAGTGGCGTATCCTTCGGCTACCCAGCGCGGTGTATCGCCATAGGTTAAATCGTAAAGATCCCATACCCCTCTAATTTTTTGTTGCCACTCACTGCGGGTTGGCTGCGCTAAATGCACTAAGTGAATGTACTCATGCAATACTAGTAATTGCTGCCAGCCCGATGAGTTTGAGATTACCGTATCCGATTGTGGTGGCGTAGTAAAAAGCGCCATAACAGGATTATTAGAGGTTGGTAAGACAAAGCCATTAGCTGCATTTAAAGGATCAAACACCACCACATCGACAATTTTATCAAGCGCACGGTTTTGTTGCTCAAGCACTTTAGCACGAACAATCTCCAGCTCTACTGCGGTCGATTTAGCAAAATCAGTATGCTCACTACTAAAGTGTACATTGAAATGCTCGGTATGAATGGTTTGCCAATTAGCAGCGAAGCTTGGTGAGGCAAGTAATAAAGCGGATGCCAGCAGTGTCTGTTTCATAAAATTCCCTAAAATAATTCCTTAATACACCTAGGTTATTATTAAAAGGAAAAAACGGGCAGTAAAAAAGTGTAATAAAGCATGTGCAAATGTGTATTTACACCTGCTTTATTATTTAACCTGAACGCTAATTATTTACAACGGAGGAAATTACATCCAACTACGGGAGTCTGACTCAGCCTGCATCAGTGTAAAATCAATAATAAAGTCAGCATCTTGCTGTTTTAAATACGGAACATACGCGCCACCTGCAGCCAGTTGTATATACAGGCTTATTAAGCCAGAGCGACGCATAAAAAAGGTACTCACACTGCGAGCGCTTTGTGCTTTGTACAGCTCAAATACCCGGTAATGTACGCCAATCATACCTTTGCGTACCACCATATAAAAACGCCCATCTTGTTGATGAAGATAATACCCATAACGTTTATAAGACAAAAATACTAACGTAGCTAATACCAAAAATAACGCTAACGGAATTAATACATTAAGTTGCATAAAGCTAATTAAAAACCCAGAAGCAACACTCGGTAGCAAGGCATAAAACACCATATTTTTATATAACAATGCCCTTTCTACCGCATTGAATGCCAGCTTTTTACTGTCAAACCACGGATAAATCCACTGACACACATTATCAACTTGCTCCTGCGTGAGCACAGGCAGCACTAAGGTTTGTTTATTCTTTTTCGCCATGCTTGCAGCGCCACCACTGCTGGCTTGCAAACACTCAACAGTAAAACGTTTCAATAGCCTAGCAATTAGGTTTTGCTTAATAACTATAGATTGCACTTTATCTAAACTAATTGATAGTTGATGACGCTCTAACAGCCCTGCAATACGTTTGAATTTATTATTTTTAAAGTAAAGCTGATAGTTATAAAAACGAATGAGCGACATAGTCACCGATAAAAACACCGCTATAAATACCAATACAAAAATCAAAGTAATTACTGCAAATACCGCTGCATTAGCCATCATACCCAGCTCTTGCTGATAAAAACCCTCTATTTTTGTTATAAACTGCTGCTCTAAAAAATCGATTGCCACATTCATAAAAGGGGCAATAGCGGCAAGCGCTAAAATGGCCATGTTCGACATTAAACCAAACTTAGCTATTTCTTTATTTGAAATGAATAAACTATTTTCGTCCTGCTCTTCAATATGAGACTGCGCTGTGTCAGCTACTTCTGCTGATGGTTGCTGCTGTGCTTTGTAGTCAAATACCTGTTTGCGCATTTGCTTGGCATAATCACTGGTTACTCCAGGCAATACCGCTTCTTGAGCAACACTGCCGGCAGCATCAAAAATGCAATTAACTAAACCTACTGGAGTAAAATAAAAGGGCTCAGCTATGTTTACATTTTGCACCCTAGAAAACTTTAAGGTGAGTCGCTCTTTTTTAAATACGCCTTTATTTAGTAAAATTTCATGCTCGTCAGTAATACAAAAACGAAAACTACGGTAATACAAAAAACAATAGGCAAGCAATGAAGTCAAAGCAACCGCGAGCCCTACTTGCCCCCAAAATAGTTTATTTTCTACTTGGGTAACAAATACCACCAACACGGGCAGTAAATTAAATAAGCCGTCTTTTATGAAGCGCACACTAAAGTGCATCACAAAATAAGCCAGTGCCCAGGGCGACACTTTTTGCCAATTAAGTGAAGGTGGCGTCATTTGCGTAGCATCAACACTCACTGGCAGTAGCCTCGCTTGTGGTTTCATCGTCGCGATAGCTTTGTACAAATTGACGAATATTTTTGCACTTTTCGTGGGTCAGGCCGCTAATTTGTAAATCAGCACTCATACCACCTGCGCTGTAAAGTCTTAAACTGGCTAAACCAAGCTTTCGCTCTATGGGCCCACGGTGTATTTCAATATGCTGCACACGCGCTAACGGTAAAATTGTCACCTGCTGCCAAATAATGCCTTTTTTAAAAGCAATATCGTGGGCACGCAACGCGCTGCCCTGTAATTTTATGCTAAACACGCTATATAACGTACACAGTAAAATTAATAGCGAAACAGCAACCAATAAGTAACCTTGCGCCATAGCAGCAAAGTCTGTATTAAAATAGCAAACAGCCGCTAGTACTAAGCAAAAAGGAATGAAAAATAACAACCAATTCAATTGTGCATGCAACAATGCTTTGTCCGCAAGCGGCTCAAACACTATGCTTTTATGTTGCGGTAGGTCGGTTATTTGTTGATTAGTAAACACACTTTGCTCCATTACGCGTATGGTAGGCTTAGCCAAGCCACTTAATTGTTGTTACTAGGGTATGACTTTGTTTTGGCTCAAGCGTAACCGTATCTTCAAGTACATTCGCAGCCTCTAGGCATAACATGCTTTTATAATCATCATCGGCAAAATTTGATAGTCGCTTTGATTTTTCAATCCATGGATTCCATAACACGCACGAGCGCGAGTTTTCTCTGCTAACGCTGATCATCCC
The DNA here is from genome assembly GCF_000497975.1 of Pseudoalteromonas sp. TB41. Classification (NCBI taxonomy): domain Bacteria; kingdom Pseudomonadati; phylum Pseudomonadota; class Gammaproteobacteria; order Alteromonadales; family Pseudoalteromonadaceae; genus Pseudoalteromonas; species Pseudoalteromonas sp. TB41. Next base: position 75,476 of record NZ_AUTH01000087.1, read on the forward strand.
TTGAGGAGTTTCAATGGTTTGCACAGCCGTGGCTTGGGTATAAACCATATCGGTTTCACGGGTAAAACCAACCACATCACTTTGCTGATAAGGCCCTTGGCCAAATTCTATGTATTGCGCTCCTTGCAGCCCTGTTACGCGAGTATTATTAATATCATCAGTTGGAAAGTAAGTATGCAGCGCCTGTGTAAAACTAAATGGGGTGTTACCTAAATTACAGGTGGTTAAACGCACCTCTAACTGCTCAGATAAAATAAACTCAACCCTTAAAGAAGATTGATGAGGCCAAAAGGTAGAATCTATCTGCTTCATTGGTAATTTTAGGCTAACAGTAATCTCGTTCTCGGTTTCATACACTTCATCGGCTTGCCATACGTGCGTGCGCGCAAAACCATGTGCTGGAAAATCTTTATTTTCATGTTGACCAAACCAAGGCCAGCAAATAGGAATACCGCCACGAATGCCCTTCCCTTCACTAAAGGTTTCATCCCCAGACACCCACAATAGTGGCAATTTACCTTTGGGTGTAAACTCAGTTATTTGCCCACCTTGTAAAAATATTTTCGCCTTACATTGGCGACTATTAATACTAATAAATTCCAAACCGCTATGTGTACGCTCAATACATACTGAGGGTGATAATTGCATTTTATTTCCTTTAACACTGAGACTAATTTTTTAGTACTTAACCTGAGTTCAGGTTACTGTACACAAACAATAATGCATGCTTAAAGCATAAGCTACATAGAATAGTTATTTAAATTGAGTTAGTTACTATATTTTTATGCCACACCAACGGCCAAATTACGATTAAAGTTTTACACCGGTGGCTTGCGTATCGCTTTTAACTTACGTAAGGTGCGCAGCCTTAGCAAACAGAGTGTTATTAACTTTTAATAAAATAAAGATAATAAATGCCATTTTAATTACTGCTCAAATTAATAAAAACCAATAAAAACTAATAACAGCGGGCTAAAACAACATATATCATTTGAATTCAATTTATTTGATGTGTAACATTTCGTGATTACGGCAACTGATTCGCCTTTCATGAGACAAACAAATGCAAAAATATGACGAGTTACTAGTTTCTTTACGCAAGGTGATCCGTGCGATTGACTTACATTCAAAGCAACTTAATAAAACAGCGGGTTTAACAGGGCCACAACTGCTTATCATGCAGGAAGTATCTCAAACTGATGGTATTACCGCCAGCCGTATTGCGCAAAACGTTAACTTAAGCCCAGCAACGGTTACTAATATTCTTGACCGAATCGAGAGTAAAAACTTAGTAACACGTGTTCGCAGTCAAATGGATAAGCGCCGAGTCAGCTTATACCTTACCGAACAAGGTAAAGAACTACTCGAAAAAGCACCTCAGCCACTGCAGGAGCACTTTATCGAAAAATTTTCAGCGCTTGCTGAATGGGAACAGAGTTTACTCCTTTCATCAATGCAGCGTATTGCCGCAATGATGGATGCAGATAAGCTAGACGCCTCCCCGCTTTTAGAAGTAGGCGCACTGTTTCAAACTCCTAAAGAATAAAACGCAGTATAAAAACAATAAACTAAATTAGCCTGCCATTTTCCCCTTTTTCCACACTAATAGGTGCATTTTTGCGCCTTTATTTTTTTAATCACAATCAAAACGGCTATTATGACTAAACTCTCAAAACTAACACTCGCCTTAATTTTAGGTGGTGTTGCTAGTAATTCTTATGCATCAAATCTTCAACCTCTCCAAAGCCAATTAACGCAGTTAAAGCAACAAGTAGAAAAACTTGAAAGCAAACTCACTGAAAAAAAGTCTCAGCAAGTAGACCAAGTTAGTAAACAGTTGCAAGCTACTTCTACAGACACTGCACAGCAAGAAAAGCAATCATCTGGAATAAAGGTAGGAGGTGCTATTCGCGCTAACTACGGTATAAACTCTTACGATGAAGACAATGAAGATCGCGGTGGTGACTTTGATTTTGATATTTTCCGGTTAAATGTCTCTGGCGAAATTAATGACATTTCAGTCAATGGTGAAATACGCTTTTACGATTATATGACTGTCGTAAAGTACGCTTACTTAGGGTACGAATTTATTGATGGCTGGGAAGCTCAGGCAGGCATAACAGCCGTGCCGTTTGGTAACGGTCCTTATAATTCTCACAGCTACTTTTTTAGCACTAATTACTATGTGGGCCTAGAAGATGATTTTGATTTAGGTGTGGTTGCTAAGCGTAAACTTAAAGACAACTGGACACTTGATTTAGGCTTTTTCAAAAATGATGAACTGGGTGGAGTTGATGGCTCAGCATCAGACAAAAATCATCGTTACTCTTATGATATTGTTGGTAGTCGCCCTGCAGATGAAGGCACCTATGCCGAGCCTGCAAAGCAACTTGGTGAATACAACACCTTTGCTGGTCGCGCTACTTATCAGCTTGAGCATAGTAAAAATATCACCACTGACATCGGGGTATCGTTACTCAGTGGTGGACTTCACGACGGTGAAGACCGCGCTGGTAATTACAGTGCGTGGGCTGTTCACTTAAACAGCAACATTAATAACTGGAATATTCAATTGCAACACGGTGAATATGACTACGACTTAGACGATGGTAATAACCGCTTTGCGGTGGGTGCTTTTGACTATTATGACAGTGTATCGAGCCAAGCCACAATGACCAACTTTAATATTGCCTATGACTACGCAATAGAGTGGGGCCCAGTTACCAACCTGCAGTTTTATAACGACTATGGGATCATCTACAACAAGTCAGATAATAGCGCCAATACTTGGATGAATGTAACCGGTATGAGCATTACTGCTGGCGGATTCTTTAGTTATGTTGATTTCGTACAAGCCCGCAATCAACCCTTTATTGGCGGTACCATTATTGGTGATGGCGATACCGAGCGCCGTTTTAATATTAATTTAGGCTATTACTTTTAATAGGTAGTGCAATCAGGAAATTCTTTTCCTTTGCTAACCCTAAATGGCTTAGTTGATAACATGCAACTAAGCCATTTTCTCTTCATTTTACCTTTTAATTAGCTTACCCTTTTACCGTTTAATTAATTAAAAAAGAGCTAAAGTGAGCATAAAAAACGTTTTTATTTATTATAAAAATTTCGGCTTTAAATTGCTGGGGCTACTGTGTGTATTACTGGGCATTATTGGTGTTGCCCTACCGGTTATGCCAACCACGCCGTTTTTAATTTTAGCCTTAGCGTGTTTTGCTCGCTCATCCGCAGCGCTTGAGTCTTGGCTATTAAACCACCCTCGCTTTGGCAAAACATTACAACATTGGCGCGCCCATCAAGTGGTTCCTGTAAAGGCAAAGTATGCTGCGGGTATAGGTATGCTAATAGGCTTTATATTTTTATTATACAACAGCCCTCCAGCTTGGATTATTGCCCTAGTGGCTGTTGTTGAAGTGCTGGTTATGGCTTACTTAATTTCTAAGCCCTCAGCTCCTCCTAAAAAATAAAGTGTAAAGTTTGGTAAATAAACTTGTAACAGCTAATGCAAATCATTATCATCCGTATAAATTGAATAACCCAGCTCCTTTTATGCCCTTTGTTAATAAACGCACTTTATATAGTACAAGTCGTACTCTACATACCTATATTTCCACCGCTTTGTTTTTTTTACTTATTCTATTTTGTGTAAGCGGTATAGTGCTAAACCATGTTGACTGGTTAAAAAACGATAAAAACAATGGCCAAATTACGGTCCAAATCCCCCAAGATCTGCTTACTCAAGCAAATACACAATTAAATAGCCTGCCTGCTATTTATCCACAAATAGAAGCTTACTTAGCCAAACACTATGGGCTTAATAAAGTGAAAAGCATTGAATGGGAAAAGCAAGATTCACTGGTTATGCTCGACTACCCATTACCAGCAGGCTATGCCTATGCAGAGTTTGATTTTATCAGTGGCGAATTGTTGCTCGATTATCAAACCGGTGGTTTTTTAAGTGTTATCAGTGATTTGCACAAAGGCCGTCATTCAGGAGAAGTATGGAGCTGGGTTATTGATATATCAGCGGTGCTGATGATCTTATTTGCTGTCACCGGCATGATTATTTTATTTCAAAATAGAAAAAAACGCTTAGCAGGAATATGGATAACCGTATTAGGAATCGCAACACCATTGGTTATTTATTTATGCTGGGTTCCACAAATTAAAGGAGTATTTTAATGTTCAAGTTTAAATCTTTAATTAGCACCGTATTGTTGTTAATTGCCGTGTGTTTTCACACTTCGGTGGCAGCGCAATCACCCCAATTAGAAATCGAATTAACTTTACCTGAGTTAGATGTGCAGCCCTATCATCGACCTTATGTTGCTGTTTGGCTCGAAACACCAGAGCGTAAACATGTCACAACTTTAGCGCTTTGGGTACAAAAAGCGGAATGGTTTAAAGACCTACGCCAATGGTGGCGTAAAGCAGGTAAAAGTGATGCAAACTTCGATGGGGTTAGTAGCGCAACCAAACGCGCAGGCACTTATACCATTAATTGGGACGGAAACGATCTTAATGGCAAATCAGTTATCGCAGGAAAATACCTGTTAAATGTTGAAGTTGTTCGTGAAGAAGGCGGGCGTGATTACAGCCGTATTGAGCTTGATTTAACCCAATCAGGAAAAATAACCATTGATGGCAAAAACGAATTTTCAACCAGCTTTGTCACTGTATCCGCTAGGTAGTCCCTACTTATCATTCAAATTTAAAGGAAAAATAATGAACGTTAATTTATTAAAAACAGCACTCATTGGCGCACTGAGTTTATCAGCGCTGGTATCAACAGCTGCAAGTGCACATGGCCGCTGGTTACTACCTTCGCATACTTCGCTATCAGGGGATAAAGCCCATTATGTAATGATTGATGCGAGTATTTCTAACGAAATTTTTGCACCTGATAAAGCATTTCGTCCAAGCACAAAAGGCGCAGAGTACGACGATACTCTGCTTATGGCACTTGCCCCAAATGGCGAGCAAGTTACCGATACCATTCGTGCCTACTACCTACAACGCAAAAGCTCTGCTGCAGTAAAACTTCAGCAACAAGGCACCTATCATATTGCGATGACGCAAAAACCTATGTACATGACCTTCTACAAAAATGCAGCAGGTGAGCGAAGCCGTGTATTCGCCAAAAAAGCAGATGCCAATCTACCTAAAGACGCCAGCGACATCACTACAATTAAAACCATCTCTACTGTTGATACCTTTGTTAGTCATAATGGTACCTCTAAACCAGCACAATTAGGTCAAGGCTTAGAGCTTAGCGGCCCAACGCATCCAAACGATTTATTTGTTGGCGAGCAAGCGCGCTTTCAGCTAATAAGCGATGGAAAGCCGGTTGGCGAAGGCATTGAAGTCAGCATTTTAAAAGGTGATACACGCTACCGTAACGAACGTGGCGAAATAAAAGTAACGACCGACAAAAACGGCATGTTTAGCACAACGTGGAAAGAGCCAGGCCTATACCTAATCGAAACCTCTCAAAAAGTGACAGTAAACGAAAAAGGTGTAGACGCCAGCCGCTATGTATTATTTACCACCCTTGAAGTAGCACCTGAATAACTTTTTAATTCCCTACAGGCCACATTAATCGTTTGGCCTGTAGCTTCTTTATAATTTAAACCCTTTAGCAAAGCTTTAAACCAAGTTAATCATTTTAGCTGCCTAAATAAGCATAATCCTATATTTTAGCCTCCTTGTCTGTTCCTGTTTCAATCTATTATTCCGATCACTTATTTTTATGAAAATAGTTGAATAACTTAGTCAATTTAGATCTTTGCGATGCACTAGCCGCTTATATATGATGCGCCCTTTTCAAAATCTTCAAGGCACGCTCAATGACTTTTCAGCATTTATCAGCTAATAAAAAATTAGCACTTAGCTTGGCTATTTCCACCGCACTTAGCGCCTCTTTTTCAGCTGCTAATGCGGCTGAGCAAACTAACCAAGTCGAAGAAAATATCGAAGTAATTTCAGTAACAGGCACGCGTCGCAGTTTGCGTAGTATTGCGCAAAGTACTGTGCCTGTAGATATTATTAGCAGTGACGATATGGCAAGTACGGGGCAACTTGAAATTAGCCAAGTGCTCGCTAACCAAGTCCCGAGCTTTAACTACCCAAGTGCCACACTCTCTGATGGCACCGATCATGCTCGCCCAGCGGTTTTAAGAGGCCTTGCACCCGATCATACCTTAGTCCTTATTAACGGTAAGCGTCGCCACTCTGGTGCGTTATTAAACTTAGGGGGCACGGTTGGTCGCGGCTCTACCGCGGTTGATTTAAACATGATCCCAACCTCTGCAATTAAGCGTGTTGAAGTACTGCGCGATGGGGCTGCAGCACAATATGGCTCTGACGCCATTGCGGGAGTAATCAATATTGTTTTAAAAGATGCCACCGAAGGCGGCAGTGTTAGCGTAACTTATGGCCAATACGACAGCCAAATGGCCGGTGTACCGCAACTAAATAGCACTTATGCGGATGATAACGGCAACCTTGCATTTAATTTAGGCGACGATCGTCACGTTAACGACGGTAGTACCCGCACAATTAGCGCAAACTCAGGTTTTTCATTAACAGACAATGGTTTTGTAAATGTATCAATTGAATACCGTGATAACGACTCAACTCAACGCTCTGGTTTTGATCCACGCGAACAATACAACCGCCTAGATGATGGCAGCCTAGACCCACGCGAATTTACAATTGATCGCTACAATCACCGTTTTGGTAAAGCAGCGTTGGAAGACTACGCTTTGTTTTACAATATGGGATACGATTTAGAGAATGGCTTTAATGTTTATTCGTTTGGTAGCTATTCAGAGCGTGAAGGTAACTCGGGCGGATTTTACCGTCGTGCAAAAGACAGCCGCAATGTTTTAGAGCTATACCCTAATGGCTTTTTGCCACAAATTGCTACCGACGTAAAAGATTACTCGCTGGCACTTGGTTTACAAGGCGATAGTGGCGACTGGACTTGGGATGTAAGCACCAACTACGGCCGAAATGACTTTGGTTTAGGGGTTGTAAATAGCCTAAATACTTCTTTAGGTACTAACAGCCAAACTGAGTTTGATAACGGCGCCATGGTTTACGATCAGTTTTTAGTTAACTTTGATGCCAATACCAGCGTTGATTTTGGTCTACCCGATGATGTGTTTTTCACTATTGGTGCTGAATACCGCCGTGAAAGCTATAAAATAGAGCAAGGCGAAGAAGCCTCTTATATTACTGCGCTTGATAACAACGGCAACCCAATTGCTGCTGGCGGTGCGCAAGTGCTTCCTGGGTTTGGGCCGCAAAGCGCAACCAATGAAAGTCGTCATAATGTTGCTGTATTTGCTGAATTTGATACTTACTTAACTGATAAATGGAATGTTGTTTTAGCCAGTCGCTATGAAGATTACAGCGATTTTGGTAACACATTTACTTCAAAATTAGCCACGCGTTACAGTATTAACGACAACCTATCGTTACGTGGTGCGGCAAGTACTGGCTTTCGTGCGCCGTCACTTGCACAAAGCTCGTACCGTCAAATATCGACTATTCTCGAAAATAACCAGCCTTTTGAAGTTGGTCTATTCCCAAGCTCTGCTCCTGCAGCGCAAGCGTTAGGTGCAAAACAGCTCGATGCAGAAGACTCAGTTAACGTTACCGCTGGATTTGTTTACACTCAAGGTGGCTTTGGCTTAACAGTTGATGCGTACCGCATTGATATTGATGACCGGATTGTACTCTCTGAAAACTTAAGCGGTAACGCTGTGCAGCAAATTCTAGCGAATGCTGGCGAGCTAAATACCGAAAGTGTTCGTTACTTTACCAACGCCATCAATTCGCGCACGCAAGGTGTTGATATTGTGGCAACGTACACACTTGATTTAAATACATTGGGTGATGTGCGCTTAAATGCGGCGGCAAACATTAACGATACCGAAGTGACTCATGTAGATGCAAACCCGAGCGAGCTAAATTCTTTAGGCGATGACTACGTGGTATTTGCCCGTCGTGAAGTAGGCCGTTTTGAGCAAGGCACACCCGATAACAAGTTAAACCTATCGGCTGTTTGGAGCTTTAACCAATGGCAAACAACCTTGCGTGCAACTCGCTATGGGGAAGTGGCAGATATTTCAACCACCAGCGAGGGTGATGAATATTTAGATGCTAAATGGATTGCCGATTTAGAAGTCGCTTATCGTCCTAACGAAGCGTGGAAATTTGCAGTGGGTGCAAATAACTTGTTCGATCAGTACCCTCAAGCAACGGTAGATAATATTGGCTACTCTAACTTTGGCCAAATATTTCCGTACACGCCTTACACACCCTACAGTTTAGATGGGCGCTTTTTATACGGTAACATTACTTACAATTTTTAAGTAAAACGCCCATTAACAATAGAGTAATTACAAAAGGATGCAGTGTGCATCCTTTTTATTAACATTTAGTATTTTTAACCATATTTTGGCATTTTAACTTTTTAACTACTGCTGCCATCTCATATAAAACAACAACTTACATTTCGGCCTCAATTTTGCTCTATACTTTGTATATTAACTAAAATAATCAATATCAAAGGACTAAACATGAGCGCATCAACTCTATTCAACTTCACTAAGCCCGTTTCACTAATTAGCGGCATTTTATTACTCAGCGGTTGTGTATTTCACATATCGCCCAGTGTCGCATCAGTTAAACAAACCCAGCAGCTTTCACTACCAAGCAATAACCTTGAGTACCTAACGATATTAAGTGGTGCCGGTTCGCTCGATATTCAGGGCTCTAATACTGCAACCAATATTAGCGTTGATGCCATCATTTACACCGCCGACATTGACGATGAATACGAACTCACCCTTGAGAAAAGCGGTACACAAGCAAAACTTGTTGCACAAAATAAAAGTAATAATGGGATTAGCTTTTACAGCGGGCAATCACCAAGTATCAATTTAGTTGTTACCGTACCTAACACCCTAAATTTAGATATTAACGACGGCTCAGGCGATATTGTTATTAACGAGATGCAAAGCAATATTGATGTAAAAGATGGTTCTGGCAGCTTATCTATCAATAGTGCTAAAAACCTAAATATTGATGATGGCTCGGGCAGTATTTACGTAAAAAATGTGGTCGGCGACTTAGTATTAAATGACGGCTCAGGCAGCATTGATATTGATAATGTCAGTGGTAATGTCGCTATTGAAGATGGCTCGGGCGAAATGCAAGTGACTAACGTAACAGGCGTATTAAATGTTGAAGATGGCTCGGGCGGCATAACTATTAAACATATTAAAGGCGCAGTCACCGTAGACGATAACTCAGGAGATATGTTGATTGAACATATTGGCTCAAGCGTGACGATTGAAGATGGCTCTGGCGATATTCGCGTTAATTACGCTAAAGGGCTAACAATTACAGAAGCAGGCTCTGGCGATGTTAGTATCGATAATATCTCTGGTTCAGTAAAGCTAGACTAATAATCTAATCTTACTTTTAAATCATATAAAACGGTCAATTAATTGACCGTTTTTGGTTTTGTATAATCAATGGTGTGGTCACAACTGCCATCGTTTTCACAATCATTTATTCCATCGCCATCGCTATCCCAGCTTGGGTGCATAGTTTTTACAGGCACGGCTACACCTGCATGTTTAATGATGGTTAACTTATAATCACTTGTTTCACCACGTCTCGCTGCATTACGCATTAAATAAACTCGCACAATATAATCTCCATCTGTGCTGAGTTGATATTTAGCTTCATGCCCTTCTATTGAGCCAATAAATACGGCTTCATTACTGTCTAAGGGCAAAATATTAAAGTAGTTACTTAAATTTGAAGGAGTCAGAGTCACATTCAGGATATCACCTGCTTTTGCACTAACTAAATAGTCATTAAATTCATCACCAGTAATTTGCTGTTCAAGCTCAGCTCGCTGTGGTTCAAACTCAACCTTGTACTGTTGAGCTTGCACCGTTTGTGTAAATACCGCAGCAAACACAGTGGTCAGCATAATTTTTAAAAGCAGCTTAATACTCATTTTAGTTCCTATAAAAAACATATTATTAAATTTAATGGTACACAATAAAGTAATACCAATTCGCTTAATTAAGTGAGCTATTTTGAGGGAAGGCAATCGTGTCGATAGCAAGGTAAAACTTTGTTATTTAGTTGTTCTAAAAGAGAAGTTTTTAACGCAACTAACATCTGGTTTACCCCTTCAAAATGATTAAATAGTATTGCGGATTAGTATGCGTTAATAATGTTTCTTTCACAATTAACTCAAACTTAATTTATAGTAGTATCAAAATATAAATAACTCCTAACCTCAAGAGAGCACCCCATGCTAGAAATTGCTTTAATTTATTTAGCCGCCGCCATTGTGGCTGTTCCTATTGCCAAACGACTTGGCTTAGGATCAGTACTGGGTTATTTAATTGCTGGCATACTGATTGGTCCCTATGCATTGGGAGTCGTAGGGGATCAAACCGATGTAATGCATTTTGCCGAATTTGGCGTAGTGATGATGCTATTTTTGGTCGGACTTGAACTACAACCCTCACGACTATGGAAGCTTCGGCACTCTATTTTAGGGCTTGGTGGCTTACAGGTGGTGCTAACTGCGGCGGTTATTTTTGCCTTTTGTTATTGGTTTTTTAGCATGCATTGGCAAACCGCATTAGCCATTGGTTTAATGCTGGCACTTTCTTCTACCGCGATTGTATTGCAAAGCCTCGAAGAAAAAGGCTGGTTAAAGCAAGAAGCTGGGCAAAATGCATTTTCGGTTTTATTATTTCAAGATATAGCCATTATTCCTATTTTAGCGCTACTCCCCTTACTCGCGTTTGCTGCACCAAGTAGCTCAAAACAAATTAGCGATTCAATCATTGCAGACTGGCCTGTTTGGCAACAAGTAGGCGTCTCTGTTGGCGTTATTGCCGCTATCATTGCTGGCGGTAAATATGTGTCGGCACCACTGTTTAGATACATCGCACAAACTCACATGCGTGAAATATTCACTATTTTTGCATTGTTTTTAGTCGTGGCTATTTCGCTTGTAATGCACAGTATTGGCCTATCACCTGCTTTAGGTACTTTTTTAGCCGGTGTAGTATTGGCCGAAAGTGAATTTAGACACGAATTAGAAGCCGACATAGAGCCCTTTAAAGGCCTATTGCTAGGACTATTTTTTATCACTGTAGGGGCTTCAATTAATTTTGAGCTATTATTTAATCAATTTAGTACCGTGGTTGCTTTAGTTGCCTTATTAATTGTCATTAAAGCCTGCATTTTGTTTGCCCTTGCTGTCACATTTAAAATTAGCTCAAAGCAAAAACTATTGTTTACATTGGCACTAGCACAAGGTGGTGAATTTGCTTTTGTACTTTTAAGCGTGACCACCACATTAAGTATTTTAACCCCAGAACAAACCAGTCTAGTGACCTTAGTGGTTGCGGTATCTATGTTGATAGCCCCTTTATTACTGATGCTGTATGAGCAAATACAAAAACGCAGTAGTAGCACTAAGCCTGAGTTTGATAAACCAGAACAAATAAATACCGCTAAACATGTAATTATTGCGGGCTATGGCCGCTTTGGGCAAATTATGGGGCGTTTATTACATGCACAAGGCTACGAAATTACCGTACTTGATCACAGCCCAAGCCAAATAGAACTGCTGCGCCGCTTTGGTAACACCGTATTTTACGGTGATGCTGCTCGCCAGGAACTGCTTGAAGCCGCAGGCGCGCATACAGCACAAATGCTGGTTGTTGCGATCGATAACCCAGATAAAACCATTGAAATTATTAAGCTGGCACATAAAAACTACCCACAATTAAAAATAGTGGCGCGCGCAATCGATCGTCGCCATGCGTATCAATTACTGAATCTAAAAGTGGATGCATTTAACCGCGAAACCGTCGACTCAGCCATTAACTTAGCCATAGAATCACTGCAGCTACTTGGCAATAGCAAAGAAGACGCTGAGCGTGCTGGTAAATTATTTAGGGATCATGACCGTGCATCTGTGTTACAACTTTCTGAGCTTTGGGGAGATGATGCCAGCTACGGCGTTGCAGTACGCCAACGTATGGAAGATTTAAAACAGGTATTACAGCAAGATAAGCAAGCACAGCAAAATTTAAATACCTGTGATGCAAACGATTATGAAAATGGCTTAACAGAAGACTCTGCTAAGCCTAAAAAACGACCTAATGATGATGTCCACCTTGAATAGCCTCACCTTGAGGATTATAAAAACCGGTGGCGCCGTGCTCTATAAAACCTAGGTTAATCATTTTTGCTAAAAATGGGTCGCTTTCGTTATCGCCAATGTCAGCATAGTCGGTGGTTTGAAAGTTATCCCATTTTACAAACTGAGCCTTAATCGCTGGTGTGTCATTTTGCACCGCGTCTAAGCTAAGTGACATGCTTGCTTTATTCGCTAGGTTACTAATGCTAAATGTTTTTACCAGTTTTGAATGGGTAAAAAATGCCAAGTTATACTGAGAGTTATTTTCTTCTAAGCTGTAATTTTTTATTTCGTTGCAGCCTTCGCCTTCGGTGCTCACTAATGTCATTTTTTCAATAAGATGATTATCTACCAGCTGTACTTTTGCACTCCAGTTTTGCACTCCTTGCACCTCTGAGGGCTGATATTCAATACCGCGCTGCTGCGCATTAAAATAACGAATAGGCCGTATTTGATTGTTGCTCGTATGCTGCCAAAGCTCTGTTATAACTTGGCTTTGGTGCGCCACTTGTTGCTCATTTCGCCAAAGGGTGAGAGTTTGGCTGTTTTCCTTATTATTTTTAAGCGCTTGTGGAGCCTTATTAATAATAGTGTAAGTGGCTTTTAATACCTGTGGATTGATATCGCACTGCTCAGCAAAGCTGCTTGCGCTAAATAATGCGCTCATTATTAAAAATACTTTTTTCATTGGGCTATCTCTTTAGTTAATCGCTTTTAGCTTAATTGCCTTTAACATAACCAAAAATAATGGCAGTTTAATGACATAAAAAAACCCGCACAGTGTGCGGGTTGTTTTATATCGCAAGGTTTATTGCGCTACTTTTTCATCCGCGGCTTTTACAAAGTCAGCGGCAAAGTCCATAACATGGAATAAAAAGCTTTGCTCATTAGTACCTGTTACTAAATGCGCCCCTGGGCCCATTGCATACACACCTACATCTTCGCCTGCGTGAGTTTCTGATGATAGTGGCACAAGTGCCTCTTGGTGAAAACCTGGCGTTGTAGTATCAACATTACTTAAATCAACACGCCCTGTAACGGGTGCTGCTAAGTAAGATGCATCAGCATCGGTTTCTGCACCTAGATCTCTGTAGCCTAAACCATTAGTGTAACCAACCGTAGTATAAGGCATATCATCGGCAGCTAAACTTGGCTCTGTTTGGCCTACACCCACTACCTTACCTAAAATTGGGTTACCGCGTTTAGGGTAACCCGCAATGGTAAATACGTGACTGTGATCGGCTGTTACTACAATTAGCGTCTCTTCTGGGTTGGTGTTTTCCATCGCTACTTTTACTGCTTTAGCCAGCTCTACAGTATCGTTAAGTGCGTTGTATGCATTACCCGCATGATGCGCGTGGTCAATACGTCCCGACTCAACCGTTAAGAAAAACCCTTGCTCGTTATTATCAAGCACATCAATCGCTTTTTCGGTCATTTGTGATAATGAAGGCTCGCCTGCAATATCATTGCCACGGTCGGCTTCGTACTGCATGTGAGATTCATTAAATAAACCAAATACACGCTCAGTTGTGGTTGCATCAATAGCAGCAAAACCCGCTTGATCCATCACATAAGCACCATTTGGATATTGCGTTTTCCACTCGGCGGTTAAGTCGCGATTATCTGTACGATCGCCCTCTACAGCACTAACAGCATCAGCTGAGTTAAACGCGGCATCTTTTGGTAAAAAGTGACGACGCCCGCCACCCATAACCACTTCAATTCCGTCTACATCAACACCACTAAAACGTGCTTCTAGGTTCTTTTCAAAGTTAACCAGCTGTGAAGCAATATCTTCACAATTAGCTGACTCAGAAGCAGGCATATCTGAAATATCTTCCCAGTTACGGTCTGCCGATTTAGCGTAGGTTGCCGCAGGTGTTGCATGGGTAATACGCGCAGTAGAAACAATACCCGTAGACTTACCGGCAATCTCAGCCAGCTCTAATGACGTAACAAGCTCATGTCCTTTGCCTGATGTACAACTACCACGTTCAACCGCTTCGTCTATACCAATTACACCCACATCGGTTTTTACACCTGAGGCCATTGCCGTCATCGTACCGGCAGAATCTGGCGTTTGTGCATCCACGTTATAGGTTTTTACAAACCCAGAGTACGGCATGGTTTCAAAGCTTAATTGGTGATCTTCACCCATTTCACCCTGTAATTGCCCCGCTAAAATACGGGCAGCTGTCACAGTAGAAATACCCATTCCATCGCCAACAAACAAGATCACATTTTTAGCTTTACCCGATTCAGTTACCACTTTACTTGCAGCATCTTGCGCGCCAGCGAGCTTAGTTTGCGCATCACTAAACCATACGTTATTGCTAAGAGACGCCAGCTGCTCACTCGTTAATGAGGTGGATGGGTCGTTACAGACTAAGTTAGTCTGCGTTACTTCGTTGCTCTCTAATTGCCCGTTTGTATTGGTATCAACACCGCTTTGTGTTTCTACGCCGCCATTGATACATTGCGCAGATCCCACTGCAATTGGGAGATCGACCGCTAAAATATTATTGCTGTTTTTGTCGTCATCACTCGAACACCCCGTTAATGCGACCATTACTGCTAAAGAAAGTACTGTTAATTTATTCATGTGAGCCGCCATTATTGCTGAGTTAGTTCAAGAGCTTGATTAATTAAATGAAATACAACGTTTTGCTCAATAACACCTTGAGCTAGGTGAGCACCCGGTCCGGTTGCATGCAGTGAAATATCTTCACCTGCGTGTGTTTCAGAGCTCAGTGGTACCGTGGTTTCTTGGTGAAAACCTGGCGTTGTTGTATCAACACCATTTAGCTCAACACGTCCTGCAACCGCAGCTGTTTTATAGCTTGCGTCCGCATCCGTTTCATCGATTAAGTTTCTAAAACCGAGGCCATTTGCATAACCTACTGTGGTGTATGGCATGTTATCAGCAGCTAGCGTTGGTGTAGTTTGCCCTACAGCAACCACTTTACCTAAAATTGGGTTACCACGTTTAGGGTACCCTGCAATAGTAAATACATGGCTGTGGTCAGCTGTAACTAAAATAAGGGTTTCTTCTGGATTGGTGTTATCAACGGCAGCTTGTACTGCTTTTGCAAATTCAATGGTGTCATTAAGTGCATTGTATGCGTTACCCGCATGGTGAGCATGGTCAATACGCCCCGACTCAACCGTTAAGAAAAAGCCTTTTTCGTTTTTATCCAGTACATCAATCGCTTTGGTGGTCATATCGGTAAGCGACGGCTCACCAGCTATATCGTTTGCACGGTCAGCTTCGTATTGCATGTGCGATTCGTTAAACAAGCCAAATACTTTAGTGGCGTCATCGGCAATAGCATCAAACCCAGCTTGATCCATCACATAAGTGCCATTTGGATATTGTGTTTGCCACTCAGTAACAAGGTTACGCTCATCGGTACGATCGCCTTCTACGGCGCTCATAGCATCAGTAGAATTTGCCGCGGCCTCTTTTGGTAAGAAGTGACGACGGCCGCCACCCATAACAAAATCTAAGCCATCAACATCGGTTCCGACAAAGCGTGCTTCTAGGTTTTTTTCAAAATTAACCAGCTGTGAGGCAATATCTTCACAGCCAGCATTCACTGCTGCCTCAGGCATGTCTGAGATATCTTCCCAGTTGCGATCAGCCGATTTAGCATAGGTTGCCGCAGGCGTTGCATGGGTAATGCGGGCAGTAGAGATAATCCCTGTTGCTAGGCCTTTAATTTCAGCAAGCTCAGTGGCTGTAAGTAACTCATTACCAGCCACCGTTGAGCACTCACCGCGCTCAATATCTTCATCAACACCAATAACACCCACATCGGTTTTTACACCTGAGATCATGGCCGTCATGGTGCCTGCAGAGTCTGGCGTTTGTGCATCCACATTATAGGTTTTAACTTGCGCAGAATAAGGGAACTGCTCAAAGCTTAAATAGCCTTCTTCGCCAAGCTGATTATTGCGTTGACCTTGTAAAATACGCGCTGCCGTTAAGGTAGAAATACCCATGCCATCGCCTACAAATAAAATAACATTTTTAGCTTTAGTGTTTTTAATTGCCTGCGCTTGCGTTGTTTTTGTTGTTAGTTTTGCTTGGGCAGCGCTGTACCAGCTGCTGTCTTTTTGACTTTGCGGTAAAACATTGGCATGACTAACGGCACTAAACGCACAGGTTAGTGCGATTGCCGCAGCAACTTTTTTAATTTTCATCCGTAATTCCCATTATGTAGTGGTTATTTTTGCTTGAAGCCTAAGCCTCAAATAAGTAACCGCAGCACTATAAAAAACAGATGTGACCTCTAAGCGTATTTTTAATTAAAAAAAAATGACTAAATCATTACAAAATTAAGACACAAAAAAAGCGCAGCGGTTAACCGCTCAAATAAAGGTAACCATGGCGAGTTGCCAAAAGTACCCGGATTTTTAATTGGCTTTGTTATTTTAATACTTATTAACAGCACCTTTAACCTACCAGCTATCGTGCTCGAAACCGCTAACGAGCTTTCTCGATTCTTTTTAATTGCCGCCATAGCCGCTATTGGTATGAAAACAAACTTAGGCAAACTCACCGAGGTGGGCTTAAAACCAATAAATAATGATTGTTGCTGAAACAATTTGGATAGCACTGTTAATACTTGGCTTTGTATTGTGTAGTTAAACCTTGAGCGTATTGAGTGGATTGCCTACAATAGCGCATCACTTTTTAATAAAGATTAAAATCATGACCGATTCAACAAAACCAGCATTACCTGATCAGCTTTCTATTAATCCACGCAGCAAGCATTACGTAGAAGAAGTGTTTGAACACGAAATTGGCGTAAAGTTAAACGGTAAAGAGCGCTTTGATGTAGAAGAATACTGCATTAGCGAAGGCTGGATTAAAATTGCCGCACCTAAAGCGCTAGACCGCCGCGGCCAACCTTTACTTATGAAAGTAAAAGGCACGGTAGAGGTATTTTATAAGTAAAATAAATATATTGCTTATAAAGTAAACTGAGTAAAAATTATTTAAATACCCAATATTTCTAGGTAAATTACTTAAGTAAATGTGGGTATTTATTTACCTTCTAATACCATATTAATACGCCTCTCTTAATAGAGTCATATTGACGCTCGCTATTAAAAAACGAGTCTTCTACGATTAGAAGTTGCTTTATCTAACAGCGCATTTTTGTACTTTTACTACATTATTGCTTATTTATGTAGCACCCACACAAATTTGCCTACCTAGCAAAGATACAACAGGAGATTCAGCCTCTAAGATAAGCCATCTCTAGCCTTTTTTACCCTTATTAGCTATTGCTTTAAGTGCAGAAATATTGGCATTTTCCCCCTCAGCTTCTTTCAAACGGCGGCGTCTCTTTGCAAAATTATCAAACTCCAATTTTGCTTTATCATCTGCCGCTTTTTTAGAGGTTGTCCCTGCGCCACTCAAAACTTCACGATCATTAAAGCTCAAAAACTGATCAAGCTTATCAGCCCAGTCTTGTAAAAATACTTGCTTGCGTCGTAGCGCTTGGTCTTCTGCAAAATCAAGCCACATATTTACAATTCGATTCAGCTCTTTAATTTCATCTTCCAGCAGATAATTTTTAGCAACAGTGACGTCTGTTTTACGCACTTCATCACCTTTATAACTGGTTAAGCCCATATCTGGCTTATTAGCATCTACACGGCTGGAAATAAGCTCAGCAGCCGTCATCTGCGTACAAGCATAGTGCAGCTTGTTCTGTATAGTTTGAAAGAATCGATTAGTCTCTTGATTAGAGGGCTCATAGTCGGCAGCCATTGTAAAAATTTCTTTAGCCCGTAAATATACACGTCGTTCACTAGCTCGAATATCGCGAATGCGTTCAAGCATTTCATCAAAGTAATCAGGAACGGTAGAGTCTCCCACAGGAGGGTTTTTCAAACGCTCATCATCCATGACAAACCCTTTAGCTAAATATTCTTTTAATATCCTAGTTGCCCATTGTCTAAATTGTGTACCTCGTTGCGAGCGAACCCTGTAGCCTACGGCTAAAATCGCATCAAGATTATAGTGATCGATTTCGCGAGATACCTGGCGAGTACCTTCTAACCGAACTATCCGGAATTTCCGGATGGTTGCGTTTTGTACAAGCTCACCTTCTTTGTATATATTGATCAAGTGCTCATTTATAGTACGAACATCTTTGTCGTAAAGCTCCGCCATTACAGCTTGAGATAACCATAAGGTATCTAACTCAAAGCGACATTCAACACGCGTCTGACCATCTGCGCCAGTAAAAAGAACAAACTCTCCTTGTGGAGCTTGAGGGATATGCTCTGCCATTCACTTAACCTTCTACATAATTAATATAACTAGGCCTTTCACGCCATGACGGTTTCGAACACTTTTTTAAGTTCACCATAGAGTTATACACCAACAAATACGTTACGATTGTTAGGTGTTTTTTACCAAATAGGACTTAAATCTTTGTAAAGCTCTAAATTACCCTGAATTTCATCCCAATGAGAAATTTCAGGTAAACGCTCTGCTTGAATTAGTTTAAAGTTGAAGTGCTCTTCATAAGGCTTTGTAATAGTATTATGTAAAAGCACTGGCGTACCAGAAAACTCAAACACCCAGTATTTTTCGATAGCATCACTATTTTTTCCTGTTATTTCCTTATCAATGTCGCGCCTAGGTAATAGCTTTACGCTTGCCACTGAATATAAATATTTTCCTAGTTGCTCTGTATCTTGATTGCTGTCGCGAACAGTGAGTACAAGGTAACGTATTTCGCGCATAATGTTTCTGTGTACATTTTGACGATTAGTCGCAATAAGTCTTGTATGATAACCCTTTAAACTACCTGTTTTGGCTTTTTCCAAATATGTTTGATCACGATCTAACTCATTTACTGGTGCTACAAATGTCAAACCAGTATGTCTAGTCACATTTACGCCGTAAGGGGCAATACGAACGGCATCTTCAACAAAATGATAATCATATGACGAAGATTGTTTGTATTCCAAAGCCTTGCGCGTTTTACCTAGTTTTTGCGCTAAATATTCTTTTATCCAATAGTTAGTGGAGTCTTGACTCCCTGCACTTGGCAATAATGGAAACGCGCCAATACCAATTTCATTAATAGCTTCGGCATAAGGGTTTTGTTCAGATTTTTGTTCCGGAAAAAAACCTGGGAATAAAGCGAATGCGCCAAGAACAGGGCGACTTTTTAATGGCAATTCGTATTCAATATGCTGTTGGTGAATAATCGCATCACGGTATCTATGCATCTGATTTATAGCATCTTCAGGTACGGCATCTTTACCACCAAACTGCGTAGTATCTATACGATACTTTGCATCAAATAAAATAAAGAAAGCTTCCCCATTTTCCAAGGTAACACGCAGCACAATATCCGGACGGTGGTTTGCAAGCCAAGTTCGATTAACTGAGCCTTTAGGTGTAAATGAAGGCTCATGCGCCAGCTCAATCTGCATACCATCACTTTCGTGTTTGTATACAAAAGCAGCAGCCATCTCATCCTTGGGAAATTGCTTCTCAAACTGCACTTGTTTAAGGTGGCTTAGCGTCTCTTTTTGTGGCTTAAAACCCAAAGATTCAATAATCGACTTCACCTCTAAAAAACACCAAATTTCGTAAATTTCTGCAACAGATTTCATCGATAAACGACTTTCTCCAAAGCTTCCATTTAAGTAGTATTTCAATTGCTGCCAAACTTTATAAACTTTTGAATAACCAGCTGCTTCTTGTAGCACTTTAGACTCGGTATATTGCCCTTTATAAACACCCACCTCGTGCCATAACGCGTGCTTTGTATACTGAGCAACTTGGGTACGCCACGCGTCTAACTCGCTAATAAATGAACTAGATACTTTTGAATCTTTATCTGCTTTTATTTCTAATAGTATCTGAGATAAGTTCGCTTTAGTTTTCGCAAGCACCATTTTAATAAAGCGGTTTTCTGGGGTATCAATATTTAAGCGCTGCTTTTTAATAGCAATTCGAGATGAACGTTTTGATGCTATTAACTCTTTTGCTTTTTGCTCCTGCTTAGCCCCTAATCGTTTATTTACTCTCTCTAAACTCTGCTCAAAAGTGTAAGACTGCAACCGATTATGTGCAGCGTTTAATACTCTTTTTACACCTTGATTAAACTCGTCAACTAAGCGCTCAAATTGCGCTAACCAAAAGAGTTCAAATCTCTCTGGTTGCCTAGTTGATTTGCCTTGAGTATGCGTTGTTTTTCCACTAATACTGTACCGCCACAGCGGATAAACACGATCAATTTCATGGTTCATAATGATCAAATCTTGAGCTTGTATCATTTTAGTGGCAAAGACGGTAAAAGCGACGGGTACAGATTGCCAAACCCCATTAACACTGTATTTAATTTCAAAATGACATAACCCAACATCATTGCCAAAATTAATCACAGCATTTAACGATTTTCGTTTAGGATGAGCAAAAAAACTTCGATCAAGCAATGCATATTTGTGATTAACCGAAAAAGAGTCTTTATCAACATGGTCATTAAATTCAATTTCAAATCTATATTGGCGGTTTTCAAAAAAGAACGGTTGAATATGTGGAGGCCCCTCACAATCAAAGCTAGGCAACATTGGCTGAGGGCCAACCAAAACAAGCATTTCGTCATATTTTGGCAGCTCAACAGAGCGTGACACATATGTCCGTTTTAATTTATTTCGAGGAGAATCTAAGCAATCAGTAGATACATGAATATCAAAGTCATCATGTTCATAGCTTAACAATTCGCTATTTTTAGCCATGGTCCATTACCGCCAAAGTTTAAAAAGTGCTGTTTATTTAAGGCCAAAAAGAGGTAAAACCACGCACAAGTTGATCATTCATCCAACTTAGTTTTTTCTTAGAGCGACAATCCACAGTAATAGTTTCACCTTCTGGATCTAGCTTTTCACGGTACAAATCTGGTCGTCCGTTTTCCCAAGCTCCAGCCAACTGCTCTTCTAATACTTTTAATAGTGCTTCTAAAATATTATGCTGGCTCTGCCCTACTAATTTATCCTCATCACCTTCAATACGCGGTAGTACTTTACACATCATAAAGTCATCCCACACAGCTTTAAGAGTTAAATCATATTGCGGCTGGCTGCTGGCAACAGCAAGTAGTAATTCATTTAGAGCGCGGAAAGCCAATTCAAACGGCGTGTTTTTTAGCACCGCATTCACCGCCGATAAAAACGCTACAGTTTTAGTGCCATCAACATCAAAGGTATTGGCTAAATCCGTTTTGCTGGCATTTGACCAAATAGGGTAACTAAGACGTTTATTACGGTTAGTTGGGGTGAAAAAGTCTGCATAGTCGTTAGGAAAAAACTCACCAAAATCAAAACTAAGCGCACGATCGATCACCTTTCGTGAAAAGCCATGAGTCGTTTCATCCATATTCACTGTACCAGCCACCAGCAAATTAAACGGAATACCTAACCCATATTGGCAAATTAGCGCCCACAGCTCATCGTATTGTGTACCATTAAAGCCCAGCGCTTCGCGTAGCTTTTCTTTATTGGCCACGGCTTTAATGGTAGCGGGTTTTAATAGTGCATCGCTACTGTACGAAAAGCTGTCACCCGTCCAAGTCCATTCACGAGTTTCAAGTACCGACAAATAATCAGCAAAATACTGCTCAACGGGCGCAAGGTTCATTTCATCTAGGCACAGCCAGTAAGGTAATACCTGCTCAAGCGCATCACGCTCGCCCGCAACCACTAAGCGCTCGCCTAGCTCGTCACTATCTTGCACTTCCAAGTTTAGCCCGCTATCAGCAATTGCACGCCATGCTTTAGCTATAAAATCCAATACATCGGTAGTGATATATTCAGCGCTGCCATCTTGAGTGAGCCGCGAAATATACCCCAACAAGTCACTTGGTTCATGCCAATCTGGACGTACCGAGGTAAGGCAATAAGTTTCTGAAAATTGCTTAGAAGTTTTTGCTTGTTCACGCACAAATCGGGTTTTACCTGTGCCTGAAATACCAGCGAGAAGGAGGAAGGGTTTGGATAAAGCAACCTCGTTTACTATAAAATCATTTGTAGTGGTCAAACTTCTTGTTTTGGCCACACTATATGCTTCATAAACACTTTTAAATGTCTTTGGGTTTTGGCAAAGATCATAAACAAGGCGCCCAAATACACTAGAAGATGCATCTGGCAAATTAATTTCTTTTAAAATAACAGAACCAAAGCAATCTCTTGATCCTCTTGGCTTTCCTTGATCATTAATTAGCCGCTTTGAACCTAATCTAAATGTAGCATCATCTTTATCAAGAAATTTTGAAAAGAGCTCCAAATCATTATCTGAACTAAAATTTTCTAATAATTTTTGGTTTGCTCGAATGTTACTTTTTATTTGCTCAAAATTCCCTAAAAGGGAACTAGCATAAGGCCTTAATTTTTCGTATATTTCGAAGTACTTAAATAACTCACTTGAAAATTCATACATTTCACTTGCAAAAGCAAAGTATTGATTAGGAATTAGCGCATAATTTGCTGGCTTATCATTAGACTCTTTATCTGTAATTGCAAATGAAGTATAGGTATCAAAGCCATACCCAATAGAGCCTAGCTGCTTATGCAAAACATCCTTTTGTACTGAGGTTAATCTATAGTCGAAAAGCTTAGAACTATTAACTAAAGGTTCTTCCAGCTTTATCTCGTCAAGTTTTATTAACATGTTATTCCTTTATTCCATATATGAAACGATACGCTTTGCTAAGGCCATAACTACATTAACAGTAACACTATTACCAAACTGTTTATATGCTTGAACTTTTGAAGCACTTGGCTCAAATTCATCAGGAAAACCTTGCAAACGGGCGGCCTCTCTAGGACTAATCTTTCTAGGGTTTTTACCATCTTGAAAGATAAGAACCTCACTACCATCTTTATAATATCTTGCAGAAATAGTATTCGTATACGGAGATTCTTCAGTTACTAATCCATAACCAAACCCTTTCCCATTTAACTTATTTTGAATTTTCCTTCGTTGATGCCCCTCCCATAATCTATCCGAAATGGTTAATTTAGGATCTGGATTTTTCTCTAATTTATCACCTACTTTAACTTCATGGGCTAGTGGTTTTGGATATTCAAACTTATCAATCACGCCATCACGCCACAATACAATATATATTCGCTGCCTATTCTGTGGTATCCCAAAGTCCACTGATTTTAGAACCATTTCTTTAGCTAATGTTTGAATTTCCTTTGTAGAGCCATGCTCGATAACACTTTTAGGGATATTACAGCTATAACCAATCTTAGTTAGCGTTTTTAAAATCACTTTGAGCGTGTAACCTTTATCATGGCTAATTAACCCTTTCACATTTTCCAGCAGCGCAAACTTAGGTTTTTTCGTTTCTAGAATATTGGCTATGTCATGGAATAAAGTACCTCGAGTATCTTCAATACCTAGCTTAAGGCCTGCATGTGAAAATGGTTGGCATGGGAAGCCAGCCAAGAGAACATCGTGTTCAGGAATTTCATTTCCCGGTATTTTTGTTATATCGCCAAACGGTACCTCACCATGATTATTTTTATAAGTTTGTTGTGCGTGCTTATCAAATTCGGAAGAAAATACACAAACGCCGCCACTTTGCTGGAAACCGAGCCTGACGCCACCGATACCAGCAAATAAGTCAATAAACCTAAATTTACTATCAAAATCTGGTTTTAACTTTAAAGAGTCAAATACATCACTAAAAAAAGCGCTTCTGGTTGTATGTAATCCATTTTTTTGTAACAGATTAACTACCTCTACTTTAAGTGCCTCTGGCTTACTTATTTCAGGATTACAGTAAAACTGGCTGTCGGTGGCAATGGCGTGTAACCACTGATCAATTACAGCTTCAACGGCGCTCTCTTGCGGTACATGTTGAAGTGCTAAGGGTTTAATAAGCACTTCTGCTTGTAAAAGGACATTGCTTTTATTGTTCATTATTGACTACTACTATAAATTCTTGATGGATGACGCTAGGGCGATGCATGGTTTTTGTACTTTGCATTTCAACTAAATTGTATTTGCCCAAGGTTTTTAGTGTTCTTGAGACACTACTAACCGCTTGACCTGTAAAGACTGCCAGCGCAGTAACCGATTTAAGTGAGGCGTACCAAATATCAACGGGGTAATCGGGGTCAGGTGTTTGCCCTTTAATCCCAATCACGCAACGCGATTGTTTTGCGTTTTTCATTTACTTACTCGCACAGCTTGATCAAATTATTCCTAAGCTTATGCGAGTGCGTAAAGCGGCGCTTAGCCAATCAGAAAACTGTATGCTTATACATGTATTACGCATATTATCAATTACTGATAATAGCGCAAGGGCACTTTATTTTTTATAAGCTTAACACGTTGATATATATGATTTACTTTTTTATTCTTGCAGCTATGGCAATATATATTTTAATGCGTATAACCTGAGTGATAAATATGCTTTTATATTTGCATTAAAAGCATTGAGCTTTTTTCATGTAAATAGTGACTAAGTTTCATTATGATTTTATAAAAAACATGGTTGAATAACGCCATATTGCACAAAGACACAAAGACTTGTTATGAATAAACTCACTGTTTTAGATGGCGTCATGGGTCGTGAACTTAAACGCATGGGCGCGCCGTTTACACAGCCACGGTGGAGTGCACAAGCTCTAATAGAAGCTCCGCATTTTGTAACGCAGGCTCACCAAGGTTTTATAGATGCAGGCGCTGAAATTATTACAGTAAATAGCTATGCGTGTGTCCCTTTCATTTAGGTGAAACGCTTTACCAAGCACAAGGTGCAGCCCTTGCACAGCAAACTGCTGTAATTGCAAAAGAAGCAGCTTAAAACACTAATCAAAACATGCTAGTTGCGGGTTCATTGCCACCCGCATTTGGATCGTACCGTGCTGATTTTTTTCAAAGTGAACGCGCATTTACTATTTTAAATACCCTGTATAAAGCACAGGATGTATATGTAGATGTTTGGATTGGTGAAACCATATCAAACATTGAAGAATCGCGGGTTATGGCAAGGGTACTTAAAGGCTCAAACAAACCATTTTATTACGCATTTACCTTAAATGATGAAGTAAGCGAACAAGCGACATTGCGCTCTGGTGAATTAGTATCCGACGCTATCTTAGCATTACTCGAACATAATATAACGGGCATACTCTTCAACTGCTCTATTCCCGAGGTTATTGAACAAGCGCTGCGCGACACAAATACTGTACTAAAACAGCAAAATAAACATCTTGATTTTGGGGCCTTTGCGAATGGCTTTACACCAATCGCCAGCGACTATAAAGCCAATGAAGGCTCGCAAGGTTACCGCGACTTATCACCCGCTGAGTATGTAGACTTTGCTAAACAATGGCACAACCTTGGCGCAACAATTATTGGTGGCTGTTGTGGTATTGGCCCTGAATTCATAGCAGCACTGGTAAAGTGGAAAAGCGATATTGAAGCGCTTTAATATCATTTATTTAATTACAAAAGTATCGAGAACCCCTTTTAATCTTATTGACTGGTTCCCAATACCCAATCGAGCCCTTGTATTACTTAGAACGGCCTCGCCAGCCACTCCACACATCATTTTCTGGGTTAGCTTTATTTTTTTTCTTTTTCTTGCCGGTGCCTTCGGGCTTGGCCATGGGTTTATCGTTTTTAAGCGCATCAGCTGCATCAAGATTCGCTTGGTTTACTGCAAAGCCTGCTACCTCTTCGCGCTCTAAGCGTAGTTTATTTTTCTTTTCGATAATTCTAAAGTGATGGAAGTCTTCATAATCAATTAACGATAACGCTAGGCCAACTTCACCGGCACGGCCGCTGCGGCCAATACGGTGCATGTAATCAGCGGGGCTGCGCGGTAAGTTAAAGTTAATAACAACAGGCAGTTTGGCAATATCTAAACCACGGGCTGCTATATCGGTGGCAATAAGTACTTCTATTTCGCCCGCTTTAAATTTTTCGATTACGCGAGTACGCTCACTTTGGCCTTTATCACCATGGAATACTTGTGCATTCACGCCGCGCTTTTCAAGCTTGCTGGCTAAGTGCTCACAATCTTTTTTAGCGTTGACAAATATCAGCGCTTGGCGCCATTTGTGCTGCTTAATTAAATGCGCTAAAACCGTGGTTTTTTCGCCTTTATTAACTGTAAATACGCGCTGTACTAAGGTGCTTTCGTCTTTACTCTGAACTTGTATTTCAACCGGATTATTTAACAGCTCTTGCGTTAAAAGCATTACTTGCTCTGGGAAAGTAGCTGAAAACAACATGGTTTGTTTTTTAGCAGGCATAAGCGCTAATAGCTCAGCAAGCTCTTCAGTAAAGCCAAGGCTTAACATGCGGTCAGCTTCATCAAGTACTAAGGTTGTTACTTTATCAAGCTTAATCGCATTGCTTGAGATTAAGTCGAGTAAACGCCCTGGGGTTGCAACAATGATATCAGCACCGCCGCGAAGTGCCTGCATTTGGGTATTAACCGACACACCACCAAATACCGCCACCGTTTTAATGGCGCCATTAAAGTTAGCAGAATACGATTTAACACTATCGGCTACCTGCACTGCCAGCTCGCGAGTAGGTACCAAAATAAGCCCTGTTACAAAGTTGCCTTTGCTCGGCGCTTTATTAGCACCTTGCGCTAAAAATAGCGTTTGTAGCATAGGCAAAGCAAAGGTTGCTGTTTTACCTGAGCCGGTATTTGCCCCCGCAATTAAGTCACTCCCCGCCAAGATACTTGGAATTGCTTTTGCCTGAATCGGCGTAGGTTGCGAGTATTCAAGATCAGACAAACGAGCAATTAGCTCTGGAATAAGGCCAAGTTCGTTGAAATTACTAGGATTTGCGGATGAGGTCATAAAAGGTGCGGGCTCATTACTAAAAATAGCCTGTAATTTTAGCGTATTTAGCAACTATTAAGTAGAGGTTAGTGATTTAAATAATATTTAGCTATAGGTAATAAAAAGACGCTTGCGCGTCATTTTTATTTAACAGTAACTAAAAACCCTAGTTACGCTTATCTAGCTCTACCTGTAACCTAGCTTTTGTTTCTTTTAAGTAATTTATATAAGGGTATGAGTCATCTGCAATGGCTAAAGCAGACTCCATCTGTTCAAGTGCTTGGCGAGTATCACCTTGCATTTCATAGCCATAAGATAAAGCTGAAAGCGCATCGACTGATTTTGGGTAGTTTTTTATATTGTACTTAAACACCTCTATAGCGCGGGTAAACTGCTTGCTGCCCGTTAAGTTATAACCGAGCGATCTAACAGCGCGATCCGGTGGTGATATTTGCTCGCCCCATTGCTGAGATAATGTTTGATAATAAGCATCAATAGAAGCTACATCATCAGTTAAAGCGCTGATTGGCATTTGCTTAGGTAAAAATAAGTTGTAATAGGCATTAAATACGCCAGCAACAGAGGTTAAGCCATGTGAGATACCATCAAACGCATCATTAAAAAAGCGTAACCCCCGCACTTTAGGCGATTGCATACCTTGCAGCAATTCATCATACCTTTCCCGCATTATGCCGGCTTCTTCGCCGATATTGATGTAAACGTAGTTATTCAGGTCTTTCGTTTTAGTTATAAATGATTTTGTGCTTTTTACCATTGCGCCATAATTCCACCAAACAGCAGGGCTATACGCAATATGCGCTTGAAATAACTCAGATTTGGCCTGCAACGCATACAGCGCAAATACACCACCAGCAGATGCGCCAGCAATCACTTTATAGTCATGCGTACGATAATTTTTATTAACGAGAGGAATGAGCTCTTGCTCAAAGAACGCTAAAAACTTTGCCGCGCCGCCCCCTTCACCGACAGGCCCTTGTGGCTCTTTATTCACTGTAGGATACATATCTCTAAGTCGATTAGTGTTTTCAATAGCGACAATAATAACCTCAGGCGCACGATTATCATTTTGTAAGCGCTCAATAACAGCACTAGCAAGCGATATATTACCCGCTCCATCTAAGCGATATATAACAGGATATACCTTATTTGACTCAGCTTGGTAGCTCTTTGGTAACTGTACAACAACAGTGCGTTCTTCGTTTAAAACAGCCGATTTAATAGTGTGTGTGTACTGAGAGTAATCTGTACTTTGCTGTTTAGTGCCAGATTGTGCAAAGGCACTTTGTGAACTAAAAATAATACTAAAGCTAACAAAACAAATAACGGTTAATAAACGCATGACTAATCCCTTAGAGAATAATAAGTTACTTAAGTTAACAGAGTTTCAGGCACAAAAAAAGCGCCTTAAGCGCTTTTTTAACATTAATAAATGTGCGACTATAATAAAGTTTGATAAAAACATAGCCCCTTAAAAGCTATAAATTAGCTAAAGTTTGATAATTATTCCTTCTCAGCCTCTAGCGATCCTATAATAAAGTTTGATATTTTTTAAATGGTTCCTTGTAGCTCTTTGATAAGTTGATTTAACTTTTCTTGTAAACTAGTAACCCATTTTTCTTTATATTCACCCTCATTTAAAGTCTTACCTTTATGTTTTAGTCTCGGGTGATTACAAGCTTGAAATAAATGAGCTCTTTCTCTGATAAATTGATGCTTCCATTGAGCTCCGTTGTCAGAAAAATTCTGAATAATTTCCTTAAAACGAATATTCGCATCATCTTTCAGTCCTAAAATTAAAGTACTTGCTCCCTTTGCCTTTATCAAGCTTGTAGTATCAGCTTCAAGCATTACAACTTCCACCTGCTGCACCACAATAATAGCCCTAAAGAACCTTAATGTTTGCTTATCTTTAGTCTTAAAGATAGCCATACTTCCATTTGTTGGATTTGGAAACACACCACAATTAATTGCTTTAAGCTCGATTCCTTTTTTGCCGCTTAGCTCATTTACCACATCTTTAAAAATTAAAAACTTCTGAGGCGATTCTTCGGCTTCTTCAAAATCATCTTCCTGATTTATTATAGGGTCGAACTCTTGAGCACTTCCTTCGACCTCTGGCGTACCAACGCCAGCTTTTTCAGGAGTAAAATCGCCACTGTCATTAATGACTGCTGAGCGTTCTAAAGCCTTCTTTCCATCAGAAAGAGTTGCACTCTGGATACCTGATATATTAAATGAAAAACTTGTTGAATTAAGACTATGAAGCCGCTTAGAAAAACCCGGAATATCACCTAGATCAAGCTCAGGATCTATGTCTACACTAGGTGCCTTAGTAAGTTTTGCTTTTTCTTTACTCGAAAGTGCTGCTGCATCCTTTTTTTTAGGATGGCTAATTTCAACTTTGGGATACTCCCTATCAATATGTGCATTAACTATAGACTCAATCCTCTGTACGAGTAATTTCCCCGATTTATTATCTTTTATGACTGACAATTCAACCTGCCATTCTTTTAAGAGTGGTGGAGTAAAGTCGAAAGCCATTAAACTTGAGTTTTTTTGAAAGCTTCGGTAAATCGAGAAAAGGCTTTTTCTTGCATTTTTATCTAGTAAAAGCCATGCAAGATGTGTCCTTTGTTGTTTAGTTTTTAAATAACTAACAGGATACGTCGTAGATTCTGGAAAGCTAATTTTTATGGGAGAGGTCACTTTATTAATAAATGCAAGTTGAGACAAGCCGTTTGCCATATAAGCTGCATCTACCAGATGTCTATTATGAAAAAATAATATCCTCGCTAATTCAAATCCCGTTATAGATATAACCCCCATATCTGTTTGATATAGGTATCTATAATGATCTGATGACTTATCTATGCCTTTTCCTTCTAAAATGGTTACTTTAAGCCTTTCAAATTCAGTTTCTTTTGATATTTTTTTATTCTCAAATATTCTTCCCGGAGCCGCCAAACTTGCCATTTCAATAGGCAAAGATGAATACTGTCCATCTTGCCATTGCACACCTATATATACGCGCTTATTTTTAAATAATATATTTGAACTGAAAACACCGACCACTTCTTTAAGTTCAACATTTTCTCGAAGGGATCTGAAAGCAGGAAAATTCCTCGAAATCCATTTCGAGGATGCATTTGACAGGCTCACGACTACGCTGTTTACTAAGTCCGGCAAGACGTTCAATTTCATAAGGTCTGGGTAAAGGCTCATTTTTATTTATACAATTTATTATAATAGCCAGAACTCTACGAATTTGGTACTCATCAATTGACTCTGTATATTTAATAAAAAAGCACTTACTAAGAGGAAGCTTCTCTAAATGACTAGTAACCCCCCATATAACCCCCACTTGAGCAATGAACCAAGTTTGAGTCATTCGAGGTAAGCTTAAATTATCATAGCTTTTATTTCGAACTAGAATCAGCTTCTTAACTAGCTCTTGATCACGCTTTGCCCAATTTACCTTCCCTATATTGTAATAAATGCGCTTAGGTAAATGCTTTTGTAGCCAAGCATTATCATACCGAAAAAGCCATAAATACAATCTAGCTCCTTCCCTAGTCCCCCGAATGCTTTTTAAGCTATCGAACTGGGAATAAATCAGCAACCAATTAGTGCGGTATTCATCAACTTTATCTTCAAGCTTACTGTTCGTATAAACCTTCTTTTTCTGTCTTTCCGGGATTATCAAAGACGCTTCGTTTATCGCACCAAAAATTGATTGAAAAGGAAATAAAGCCATCATACAAACTAAGTGGTGTAGAGCTGTATAATGCCGTCTGTGTTTGCGGAAAAAAGCAAGTAGCCAGCTATTTTCATTATGTATCCCAAGGCCATGTGATGATAAAAATTTAATACCCCAGTAGGATATAACCCTTTCTTTAATCTTAAGGTGATCGGGCCTTGCACCATTTACAAGGCCAATGTCTCTGATCGCTTTTTGGTAAAATATTGCCCATTGTAAAGGTGAAACATAAGGAGTATTTATCTGTAGTAACTGCTGTAAATGAATTGCGAGTTTTGACAGCTTATTGTTTGAATCAACATCTATATGTATTAACTTATCTGAAGTAATAACCTGAGATGCATTACAGAATCCATGCCTACTGCTTGGAAACAGTTTGAAGTGACTATTTTGTAAATAAACAAAATGTTTAGGGCAAACAACTAACCCCGGAAGTTGAAAAGACCTACGCCAGTACGAGTAAGCCAATAGCTTATTATCTTCGGCAACACATTTCGGACAATACCGATAATACATAGGCCAATGAATATTTGAAGCGTTTTTCCCTATAGTCGTCAGAGCCGTTGATTTTTCACTGTATATCAAACTATTTTGTACGGCTTCAATTCTTTGAGGTTCTATAAATGACTGAAAAAAAGGCAGTAGTGAGTGTCGATTGATTACATCAGTCTCGCTAACAGACCATAAATGCCCTACATTCGACAATAAAGGCTGTATATGGCCTTGCAGTAATGCTGAAGGGACAATATTTCTAGTACCAAATAATAGATCTAACGCAGCTTTGTCATTTTTTAGTCCTTGTCTTGCTACAAAGCGAGCTAAGATACTTACAAGTAGCTCATCATTGTGCGCTATCGGAAATTGCATGATCATAGTAGCACCTCTGTACGCAAAGAATGACTAGCTATTAGTTTGAAGCGTGAATAAAAAGCTGTGAGAGCTTAACGGCAATTACCTTAACTCGCTTAACCCCAATGCTATCGCCTCTTGCTTAAACCGGCCAAATATATTTACTGTCTGTTCATAAGAAGATATTAAACACTTTTCAGATACATCACTCGCCTGCTCAAAATCTGTTTTTTCAGTATCAATATCTCTAAGTTGAAGCTCATATTTAAAAGGGCTCAAATTAGTATCACCAGATAAAATAGTCACCTCTTCTGCATTAATACCGGTATCAACTTCTGGCTTTATAGTATCAAATTTAACTATATCTGCTTCAAAGGGGACGTCCTGTTTAACACGGTAGGCGTATTCCACCAGTTTAGGCTCTGCGGGCATATATATAATAGCTTCTTGGTTTGTAGAATCTGTTACTCTCAGAATTCGCCCCAAAATCTGCCTAAAGTGCATCTCTGTTTTAATATTAGTTAGGTGGCAACAAACCTGTAGTCGAGGAATATTAGTACCTTCACTTATCATCCCAACTAAAATAATCCACTTACTTGTTGAATGTCTAAACTGTTGAATAATAGTAGTTGAGTCACTTTCTCTGTATGTCACTACAGTACTGTTTTCATTAAACCAAGCTTTCATAAGCACTGCTATTTTGGTAGCGTGACCGACAGATGAAGCAACGATCAATCCTGCGGCATCGGAATTAAAAGCTCTTATATTTTTTAATTTTTTATGAGCAGATGAAATTACATATTTAATGACTTTTTCATTCTCGATGATATGTTGATAAGAAATTGCTGATTGAGTAAGTAAGTCCTTAAAACTATTAAAAGCTTTAGTCTCCTCATTGCGTCAAACCCACTAACCACATGGCCTACAGCCAGGTTTGTGTCATGGAATTTTCGCCAAAGGCCTCTAAAACGGAATTTGTACTCAAGTTTGTACACACTTTCCGAGGTTACGCTTGAACATCATTGAAAAGCAAAGAAACAAGAAAAAGACAAAAAGCCTTTAAATTCAGTACGTAGAGATGTGATTGTGGTGTGCAATGAAAGGTGGTTTTAAGCGTTGAAAGGCTGGGCGCATCAGGGTGCGAAATGATAGCGAACGCCATTATCTTATTGATTTCATTAAGAAAATCTTGGTTTACCAAGTATGAATTCTTTTGTCTTTACACGGGGTTGTAAATACTTTGAGAAGAAACGCACACTTAGCTCTTCGTCAGTCAAACCCGTCTTGTTAATCGTGATTGGTCACTATTTTCGCTGATCTTGGCTATATAAACAATCAATGGTTTCGAGATAATCCCCGATTTTATTCTGAGCAGTAGCAAGATTTGTGCGTTTTTGTAACCCCACCTCATGTGAAATCAAAACATCAGACGTATGTTCTCGCTCCTAGGTAGTGCGAAAGTAATCTCACCCTCAAGCTGCAAAGATGATACATCATGGTTTCGTTCTACCCTTTCACAACATAGGAATGGGAGGCTTCATAATGTCAGCTTGAAACAATATTGACTTTTTAGATTTCACAATTCATGAAGACACAAATGAAGCAGCCACCCTAGGATTATTCATCAATAATAGCGCTGCGTTCCTCTGAGAATGTTTCACATTATATCAGCTACAAAATAAAATGTTCCCTTCAAGGTGCGTATTCTCATGACTTTGATCACCGATTCTCATCAGCTTTGATCACCTGATTTATCATTTTGTAGAGCCGTTTTTAAATTAGCTTAACTGATCATCATCAGTCAATTTATTTAGTTGTTTTCGTATCGATTCTCCTTTTAAGTTCAACTTAATCGAACCATGAATTAGCCTATCTAAAATGGCGTCAGCATGGGTTGATTCTCCGATCATCTCATGCCAGTTTTCCTGCGGGAGCTGGCTTATAATTATGTGTGATTTATACCCATACCGCGCATCGATTAATTCGAGTAAGTCACCTCGTTGCTGCGCACTCAGTGGTTCAAGCCCCCAGTCGTCTAAGATCAGTAGATCATACTTTATTAACTTCGCCAGTAATTTCCGGTAACTACCATCTGCTTGTGCTAGAAACAGGCTTTCAAGTAGTTCTTTTAATCGAATATAGTAAACACTTTTTCCTTGTAGGCAGTGCTCATGCCCTAAGGCACATGCGAGGTATGTTTTTCCACAGCCTGTTGCCCCGGTGATTAAGATATTTTGGTGTAAGTTCAGCCAGCTATTTTGGCTTAAGTTACGTATCTGTGCTTTTTCTATATTACGTGTCGGCGAGTAAATTAGCTGATTTAACTGAGCCGGTAAGCGGAATTTAGCGTGGCGTACGAGTCGGTCGATTTTTCTTTGCTCACGCGTGTCAATTTCATGTGTTAGCAATAAACTGACGCGCTCTATAAAGCTTTGTTCTTGATATAGATTTGGCTGTTCAAGCTGCTGCTTGAGTGCGTGCTTTATACCCGATAACTTGAGTAGTTGAAGTTGCTGGTTAATGGTGTCTATCATGATTCATTTCCTTAATGGTAATACTGTGTGCCGCGTATGTTGCCATGCTTAATTGGCTTTTCTGGCTCGGTTTGCTGTGTGGGTAACGGTTGTTGATCCAACCCTTTTTTCAGCATCTGCTTAATTGATTTGAGTGTGGTCGTATTCATCACGATTGCGCGATAACACGCTTGCTCAAGCCTTTCTTTTGAATAGGTTTTAGCTAAACTTAACAGCCCTAAACAGGCGCGATAAGCGTGCTCGGGGTGACGTCGTCCACTGAGCTGTAACTCAACAACTTAGTGGGTATACTCTCCAATACTTAATGCCCATGAGCGTAAATTTATTGGTGACTGCTCATGCTGTTTTTGATGCGCCAGAGGCATATGATGAGGCTGTGTTGTATGCCCCCCTAAACGATGTGAGCGCGGATGCTGTGCGATTAAGGTATCGTCATGATAAAGCTGTACTAGCTGATTGGTTATGTGTGCGCGTAATTGTTTCTTAACCCACTGATACGGCACACTGTAATAATGTTTTTCTATTTCAACATGATAATCAATGTGTACTCGCACCGTTTTGATTTGTGTATAGTGATAAGGCTTTTCAGGCAATGGCTTTAATGCGCTTTTATCCACCCTATCAAAGAGCTGTTTACGTGACTGTTGATATTGCTTCATCACCTTATTGTTCATTACATCAAGTAGCTTTGCTATTTCTTGATTTAGGTGCGCTAAGCTGTAGAAGGTTTGGTTACGCAGACGTGCCATGATCCAACGCTCAACAATTTGTACACCGACTTCAGCCTTCGATTTATCTTTGGGTTTATAAGGTCTAGCGGGTATGACCGCGACATTAAAATACTCGGCTAATTGATGATACGTGGGGTTTAAATCAGGCTCGTAGCGACAGGGTTTACTAACGGCGCTTTTTAAGTTGTCGGGAATAACAAGTTCAGGCACACCACCTAAAAACGCAAAGCAACGGGCATGACTCATCACCCAATCTTCAAGTTGTTGACTATACGTTGCCTCAGCATAGGTATAATTTGATGCGCCGAGCACGGCAACAAACACTTGAGCAGGTCGTGTCTCCTGTGTTGTAGGGCACGTGATGGTCAGCGTGGGGCCACAATAATCCACAAACAATTTTTCACCGCCTTTATGATGCTGACGCATCGACAACCGTTGTTTTCCTAACCATTCCCGATAGGCGCGGCAGAAGTGGCTATAGCTGTAATAAGGCTCACCGACTTTATCACGCAATTCATCGAATACTAACTGCAACGTCAAATGTTTGTGCTGCTTTAAATCCTTATTGATGGTGAGCCAGTCAGGTGTTGGGTATCTTTTTTGACGGGTTGAGAAGTCCCTGATTTTTGTATTAAGAAAAGTACCGTGTTGTTTATCTTCAGGTAACGGCCATTGGTTTAAGCTTAACTCATTGGCCTTTTTAACGTAATTAGCCACAGTGCCAGGGGAGATAGTTAAGCTTCTGGCAATCTTTCGATGGGATAATTTTGCTGAATATTTCAGCCGTAAAATAGCATGTAATTTACTCATAGATATAGGTCTTGTTGACATTATTGTTATCCTCATCAAATGATTTAGATAACGGTTTAACA
Organism: Pseudoalteromonas sp. TB41; assembly: GCF_000497975.1. NCBI lineage: Bacteria > Pseudomonadati > Pseudomonadota > Gammaproteobacteria > Alteromonadales > Pseudoalteromonadaceae > Pseudoalteromonas > Pseudoalteromonas sp. TB41. Next base: position 111,370 of record NZ_AUTH01000087.1, read on the forward strand.
TACCTACAAAAATGATAAAACGTGAACTCAGTAACGAGTGGCATTAAGCTTTGATCGGCAAAATCATTAAGAGCACAAAAGTGATCATTATCGAGTGATTTTCGTGATCAAAGCTTAATGAGAATAAGTGATCAAAGTTAATGCCATTGGGTGATCAAAGCTGGAGAGAATATGCACAAGGTACCTTGAACGCTTTTATCTGGCTACTTGCTGCATCCAGCAACACGCTCGAACAAGCTTGTATATTCATTACAAGCAGTTTATAGATATGCTGTAACATGGTTTGGAGGTTCGCCAATGCTCTACCAATACAGCATTAAGGCTATTTTCGTGTAATTGAGTCTGAATGGCGTGATTAAGAGCATGAGTTCAATGAGGAGTGCTTTCAAACGACTCCTCATGTGTTAATAGAAGGATAAATAGTACCTATCCATATTGCTTATTTTGTCACACTTTTTTACCCCATCGCTACCAAAACCTGACGACTACCAGTGAATGGTTTGCGACCGTGTGAAACCTGCCAGTTGTCCAACAACATCACATCGCCTTTTTTCCAGTCAAAGGTAACTTCATTATCAAGGTATACCTGACGAATATGCTGTATGTGCTCTTCTGGGATCTCTGAACCATCAGCATAATACGTGGCATAAGGATAACCTGCATTTGAAAACGCCTTATCCATTTCTTCGCGCACTTTAGGGCACAGGCTAGAAGGGTGCCAAAAGGCGATATGATTGAACCAGACGTCATGTCCAGATTGAGGATGTTGATGCACAGCGGGCCTGACTTGTTCAGTAACAACATGCTTAGGCGAGAGCACCTTCATTGATACGTCTACGCTCTTACAGTAGTTGGCTATATCTTCTAAGGTAGACTTACCAAAGGCTTTAAAGATGGTGGGACCGAACCCCTCAAGGTAGTTGCGTCTAAGTAGCCAACCGCCTTTTTGCTCAAAAGCCTCAACGACTTTCGGATCAAGAGCTCGCAATACCGCCTGCACATCACAGATCTGAGTCTGACCGCCCGTTTGGGGTGGCTGCAAGCAACTAAATGCCAGTCTGGACGGCGGGCTGGTAACATAAGATAACTCGTTATGCAGCGCGATTTCCTGATCCGATGGAAATTCAGTTGCAGTATATATGCCACCGTCTAAGTGGGTACGAGGAGTCGCTCCTTCAACATATGCGGCCCTTTGGGTAATGGCTACTTCAGTAAAACGGGAAAAATCTTGCTGGTCTTTAATCTGAAAACCACGAAATACAATGGCTCCGTATTGCTTTAACTCCGATTCCACTACACTGCGATTATGCTCATACCAACGATTCAGATCATAAGAAGGTAATCGGGAGTGATATACCAAAGGTAGTTTGGGGGCGTGTTTGAAAAAATAACGATTTACGATTGCATCTATGTTAGCACTAGCATTGTCTTTTTTTTCAGTTTTCCATTTTGCAAACTTCATTAGAGCTCCTTAGTCAACCCTGTTTTGAAAGATTTGAATGAACGTTTGGCTTTTTGTACTTTAGCCTGAGTACCTTGTTGTAAAAGGCATTGAATATCAGACAGGGTCTGATGGGGTGCATCCAGCACGCTAGTTAAAATAAGTTGAAATTGTTCATGACACTTCTCAGGGTTGCCCTGTGTGCTATAGCTGGCAGGAAGACGCCAATGTAATTCGATGCCGTCTATGCCCTTTGGCTTTTGGAAAAGGCGATAGAAAAGCCCAAACTCTTTTGAGGTTTCAGCCTGAGCAATCTCATCAACGGCATAACAACCCATTGTCAAAACTTGTTGGCCTTGCTCTTGGAGCACATGCGCTGTGTGCGCCAACATCCAATCATGAGGCAAGTAGCAAGTGTTATTAAGTTGAGTGATAAAACTCGAACAAACATCCTTTAACTGAGTACTAGATTCTAGATCTAAGTACAGCAACCGAGTCTCATTCGTCGAAAAATAAGGGGAACTACCCGTTTTGAGCAAGCAGGGTTGGTCTGGCCATCTAATTTGCAACAACACTTGTAGGGCTATAAGCATTTTTAACTGTAATGATTTAAAGTCAGGCTGTGCACTTCCCTCACTAATCGCAAGCTTACATGTTGAGTTTTGCAATTTATCACTCACTAAAGCACACAACTGTAGGGTAGCCTGTTGATCTCTGCTATAAGGCTTACTAAGTGTTTCGCTATTTCGCGCCCCCGTCCTCTGCCCACCTGTGATGGTGTTTAAATCAGTTGCTCTAGCCATTGCTTTACGCTTAATCGCAAGCACCCTACGGTGCCATTCATTAAACTGAGTTTCTAAGATGGTCACTCCGTCCCGCTTAGTCATACCGCTTGGTGGTGACTCAATAAATAGGAGTTCATCTGGTGTGAGGTAATCAGGAATAGCGGCTAGTAGTTGGGCTTTTGACTTTATTTCGATGGTCTGCGTATTCGTGTTTTTAGGTAAAATACAAATCTTCTGAGCCAGCTCTATTGGCCCCACAATCAAAGCGTTTTGTGCAATACCTCGACATTTCAAAGCGGCCTCCATAGCTTGTGGATAGCTCAAATGTTGCCAATGATCCTGCGCTTCTCGCCCTTGCTCTAACCCTTGCAATGGCAAGCGCCAAATAGTGTCGTCTGCTTGTTCTATAAAACTTAACAGCATGACTTCTAAATGTTCCGCCATTTGCATCACTGTCGAGCGGTCAAACAAAGCTGTCGAGTAATTACAGTGCATCTGCAAACCTGCAGCCGTTTCTTCTGCCACCCATTCCATGTCGTATTTTACGATACTATTTTGTGTACTAAAAGGAGCAACTTCTAAGCCCTCTAATACCAGCTCACTAGGAGGATTATTTTGTAAAGTGAACATGATTTGAAACAGTGGACTATGGCTCAAGGACTTTTGGTGTCTCAAAGCATCCACTAACCACTCAAAGGGCAACTCCTGATTTGCAAAAGCATTGACAGCATACTCTCTGTTTTTCAGCAACAAATCTCGGGGAGTCATATCTAAATCAATGCGGCTTCTAAACACCAGAGTATTAATAAAGTAGCCTAATAGCGGAGACAACTGACTATTGCTCCGACCCGCTAACGGCGATCCTAAAACAATATCCTGCTGTCCGCTGTAGCGGGCTAGCATAGCCGATAATGCACTGTGGATCACAACAAATAACGTAGTTTTATACTCCGCCGCTAAGGCTTTCAGCGGCTCTAACACCCGGTTATCGACTTGCCAACTATAAGTTTGGCCGTGGTACTGCTGGTGTACAGGTCTAGGCCTGTCTAACGGTAAACTGTGTTGCAGAGGAATATCTGCTAACTGCTCTAGCCAGAAGTTGAGTTGTTCATTTAATTTATCCTGCGTTACTTCATGTCGCTGCCACCACGCAAAATCACTGTACTGAATCTCAAGCTCAGGGAGCGTATCGGGTAGGCCCTGACAAAAAGCATTATAAAAAGAGGTGAATTCATAGCTAAACACCCCCTGGCTCCAACCGTCAGATACGATGTGGTGCATGGTCAAAAAAAGTACATGCTGCTGCTCTGACAAGCGCAACAAGCAGCCTCTTAGCATCAGATCTAAACTGAGGTTAAATGGCTGCTGAAGCTCTACCTGTGCATACTCCTGAATGCGCTTGGATTGTTCCACATCAGGTACTTCAGATAAATCATATTGTGCTAGATGAAAAGGTTGAGCTGGCATGACCTGCTGTATTGGACTGCCGTCCACTTCTTTATACACGGTGCGTAAAATCTCATGTCTTTGCACTATACGATTTAAGGCACTTTCCACTGCCGTAACTTGCAACTCACCAATTAGTTCAAGCGTAACTGGCACATTATATTGGCTGCTACCCGCGTCTAACTGGTCAATAAACCACAACCCCTGTTGTGCATACGACAAGGGCAACTCCATATCTGCTGGTGCTTTTGCAATCAATTTAGTTTGCTGCTTGGCTTTTGCATTCAATTGACACCTCAACAGGTAGTCAATAATAGCCGGCTTGTGGTGTTTGATTTGCAGCTTCAAACTGTCTGGGAATTTTCCCCGCTCAGCCATAAATGCCAGCTGGTTGTTCTTAACATACAACACAATGTTTTGCGCTTCCGCCTCGGCGACGATGCGCCGAGCTTCATGAGTTAAATCCGACATTACAGCACCCCTTCCTCTAGTTCCTCAACATCCTGTAGCAATTCAGCTTTTTTTAAGTTCAGCATGCTATCGGTCTTGGCTTCTTGCAATTTCTCAGCAATTTGCTCAATGGTTGGCTGGGCAAAAAAGTCTCGAATGGAAAACATTTCTTCACTAACGCCAAATGCTTCTCTAATCATACTCACCAGTCGGGTAGCCAACAGAGAGTCTCCGCCAATGGAGAAAAAGTGATCATCAGGTTTAATGTCTTGCACGCCCAAAATATCCTGCCATAACGCAATGAGCGCGCCCTGCATTTGTTCTACAACATTTCCAGAACTGGTAAAGTCGAGATCAACCTTGTCCACAGTAGTCGCTTTAACCATCTCAGTGTTATTGCTACGTACAGTAGAGTTGTTCACCCACTGAGCCAATCTTGGTTGCAAATCAGGTACGGACACTATTACTTGCGGTGTGCCCACAAAATTGAGGGCATAACTGAACGCTCTGGCTCCTTCTCGGGCAGAAATGCTAAAGCGGACTGTATCAGAACTTTCATTTTCCTGTTCATTGAAGTGCCAACCATCCCAATTAACAGCCAACCAATGAACATGACCGGCCTGATGCTGTTGCTGTACAAAGGTATCCAAGAAGGCATTAGCGGCAGCATAAGCAGCAAACCCTAGTCCACCTAATACGCTGGATAATGAAGACATCACCATGCAAAAATCCACAGTCTGCTTTTCTAACAGGTGAGCCAGTACCATAGTCCCCTGTACTTTGGCACTAAACTGAAGCGCCACATCTTCAGGCGTAAGCTCTCCAATTCCTTGCATAGACCCATGCACCTTGCCAGCACAATGAATAACCCCATGCAACTGGCCAAACAACTCATCAATGTCCTGTATGACATGCTGCATTTGAGTCATATTAGCTACATCAGCTTGGCGCACCAATACTTCAGCTCCAGCTTCACGCAGCGATTGTACTGCTGACACTTTTTCTCTCAATGCTCTATTCCTCTTAGCATCATCAAGTAAAGCCTTCCACTCATGCTCAGCAGGGAACTGACTGGTAGTGGTTAAAATCAATCTAGCTCCGGGTGCTTGTTCAGCTATGTGATTTGCTAAAGTCAGGCCGATTTGACCAAGCCCACCGGTGATCAAATAGACACCTTTTTCTCTGACCTTAACGGGATGAAGGTTGACACTTTCATAGGTATTTATTTGGCTATCCCATTGAAGCGATTCTTGACTAAACTGCTTCAGCCAGCGCTGTCCATGACGAAATGCTACAAACGCATCGTTACAATCACTCAACAAATCCGCTTTAAGTTTCTGTGCAAATACATCCGCCGACATATCTGGCAGGTCAAAATCCAGCTTATCAAAGTCAAGCTGACGAACCGTCAACGCCGGGTACTCTTGAGGTACCACTTTACTAAAACCTGATACCAGTGCAGCAAGGGCTGAAGTAGTTTCATCCCCCAATACCACCTCTGCTCCTTGAGTCAGGACACATAACTGAGCAGTGACGCTATTAAATACCTGCACTAGGTTCAATAAGTGATTAATTTGGCCACTACCTACAGAGCAAACTTGCTGTTCTGGTGTAAAGTTCTCGTTATTGACTGTGTTTTGACAAATCAACTCCCGCGACAACTCAAGACTGGAGAGGTCAATAATTCGGTGAACTTCATGGCCATTTTCAGCCAACTGCTGACGCAACTGCAAGTAGTCGTCTTTAATGCCCTTTCGTATCACATGATGACTGAAGCCAGAAACGGTAGCACGGATGCTTTGGTCATGTGTTGCCGTCAGTTCTTGTAGTACAACTGGCAAAATATTCAGCGCTGATAAACTAGGCACGTTAACCATCGCCTCCAGCAACTGGGGGTTTTGAGAAATCATCAACCAGTTTTCAGCTTCGCCTGTCGGCAACGGCTTAGCAGCCAGTAACGGTTTACGTTGCCAAGCTGGGGTATAAAACCAATTATCCAATGACCGTTTCGCCAGTTTAGTTGTAGCTGACTTATCGTCTTTTTTATCTATCCAGTAGCGCTTTCGCTGGAAAGGGTAAGTAGGTAGCGGTACACGATGACATGATTGCCCTTGATGTATTTGTTGCCAATCAAGCTTAATGCCCGAACACCAAAGTTCTCCAATCGCCTGCCACAGAACATGTTCGTCTGGCAACTCCTGTTGAACATGACGCATAGTAGAGACGATGGACATAGCACCTTGCGCTGAGTGCTTGCGAGCTAGAGTACTCAACCCAATACCAGCACCTACTTCAATCAACACATAAGGTTCCGTGGTATCCATCACACTCTGAATGCTTTGGGAAAACTGTACCGTTTGTCTTAAATGATCAATCCAGTATTGTGGGGTAACTAGGTCATCACCTGAAGCAGGTTTCCCTGTCAGGTTGGAATACACCAAGCATTGTGGTGCGGTAAAGTTTACCTCTTCTAGCACAGCTTTAAAGGGGGCCAAAATCGGATCCATTAATGCTGAGTGAAAGGCATGCGAGGTCGCCAGTGAACGATATTCAAGCTCACTGCTGCGCAATATATCCAGCAGCTCATCTGTAGCACATTTAGATACTGAGACAACGCAATGCTCAGGACTATTGATTGCCGCAATTTCAGCGATACCTGATATAAGTGCCGCGACCGTGTCACTCTTAGCTCTGACACTAAACATGTTACCAGGCGCAGTGCTTTGCATCAGCTTAGCTCTTGCCGAAACAACTCGAACCGCATCCTCGATAGAGAACACGCCAGCAATACATGCAGCCACATATTCACCAATACTATGACCCAACACCACTTTCGGCTGAATACCCCAATGCTTTAATAGCATGGCAAGGCTGTATTCCAAACTAAAAATAGCAGGTTGTGCCCAGCATGTGTCATTCAGTTTTTCAAAGTGACTTTGTTTTGCTTCATCACTACCGGAGGCTGGGTATATAACAGAACGAAGATCGGCTTCTAAATGTTCTTCAAACAGGTCACAACAGAGGTTAAACACCTCGGCAAAATAAGGCTCGTTGGTCAATAAGCCTTTAGCCATCTCTAGATACTGAGAGCCTTGCCCTGGAAACATAAATACGGCTTGCGGTTCATCAAGCGCCGCAGCCTTTTGCGATGTGTTGGCTCTTAGCTTTTTAATTGTGACTTCTACGTTCGGTTGCGCCACTAACGAATAACGATATTGATGAGCCGAACGCCCCACCTGTAAGGTGTAGGCAATATCTGCCATCGACACTGTATCGCAGGCAACTTCAAGATGATCTGCCATACGCTGTTTTAGCTCAGCCAAGGCCTCTGGTGTTTTCGCACTAAGTGTCAACAATTGGGTACTACGCTTGAGCGGAGCTGAGAGTTGTCCTTTATCATTATATGATTCTGGAGCTTGCTCCAATACCACGTGAGCATTCGTGCCACCGATACCAAAGGAGCTAACACCTGCTCTACGAGGATATGATGACTCGGGCCAAGCTCTGTGCTCAGTATTCAAATAAAACGGCGTATTTGCAAAATCAATTTTGCTGTTACTTTGACCAACATTAATACAAGAAGGTAACTCCCCGTTTTTCACCACTAATGCTGCTTTGATAAGCCCAGCGACGCCTGCGGCGGTGTCAAGGTGTCCAATGTTGGGTTTAAGAGTGCCCAGTGCACAATGCTGATATCGCCCACTGTTAAATGCTCGGCTCAACGCTTTTATTTCAATAGGATCTCCCAATGGGGTCCCTGTACCGTGCGTTTCCACATAGCCAACACTATCGGCAGGTATTTTTGCCTGAGTTAGCGCATTTTCGATAACCTGACTTTGTCCCTGAATGCTCGGGGCGGTAAAGCCAACCTTTAAGGCCCCATCGTTATTCACCGCACTTCCCTTAATGACACTGTAGATGGTGTCTTTATCTCTGAGGGCATCTTTAAGCCTTTTAAGCACCACCAAACCGGCTCCATTCCCAGCACGAGTGCCACCAGCGTCTTCTGAAAATGCACGACAATGCCCATCAGCTGAGACAATTCCACCTTCTTCGTACCAATAGCCCTGTTTATTGAGCAAGGATACTCCAACGCCGCCCGCCAACATCATGTCAGCTTCTCCCATACGCAGGCTACTGCACGCTTGATGTACCGCGACCAAAGAAGTAGAGCACGCAGTGACAACATTTATACTTGGCCCCGTCAAGTTGAGTTTGTAAGACAGACGAGTAGCGCTGTATGCGGAACTATTTGCATGCATGACCTGCAAGCCCATGTTGCGCATCAATGATTCATTGCTCATTAGGTTTTGCACTAGATAACTGCTCTCAGCAGCCCCCACAAATACGCCCACATGACGCGCCTGGGTATCATCGCCATAACCCGCCTGTTCGAGGGCTTCAACGGCACACTCGAATAACAAGCGCTGCTGTGGATCCATAATCTCTGCTTCTCTGGGTGTCATGGAGAAATAGTCCGCATCAAATTTATCTATTTTATCCAGTAATGTACCTGATTTGACGTAGCGGGGATTATCGATAGTGTCCTTATTCACACCGGAATCCAGCAACTCCTGTTCGCTAAACACTTGCAGGGATTCCTTGCCACTGCGCACGTTATCCCAAAACTCAGAGGGATTATTAGCGTCAGGGAAGCGAAGACCCATGCCAATAATGGCAATATCCTCATCCACTTGCTGCGTATTCCCGCTCGACTTACCAGACTTCTGTTGCTGTATTGTCCCATCACTATCGGATTGTGTGCTTTGTAAGTGTGCCGCTAAGCGCTTAATGGTTGGGAATTCAAACAGTTCTGTAAGTTCCAGCGATAATCCGGTGGTTTTTTCGATACGGCTTTTCAATTGCATACTCAATACTGAGTTGCCACCAATTTCGAAGAAGTTGGCATTGCGGCTAACCCGCTCTAATTGCAATAGTTCACACCAGATATCGCTGAGCTGCTGCTCTAACCCTTGCTGTATTTCCGTATCATTGCCGTGCTCAGGTAAATCGAAAGTATCAGCCGGATTTAAGGTCAGCAGTGCAGCTTTGTCTACCTTGCCATTTTGTGTTAGAGGAAACGCCTCTAAAGCTAAAAATTGTGCAGGTATCATATATTCGGCTAGTTGTGTTCTAAGCCACAGCTGTACTTCACGAACGCTTACCGAGACATCATCAGCGCTAGCTTTGTCATTTTGCGAAGTCAACAGTAAATAAGCTACCAGTCGCTTGTCTGATCCGCTTCCTGCTACCAGCACACAAGCTTGTGCTACTGATTCATGACGTTCCAATGCTGACTCTACTTCGCCCAGTTCAATTCGAAAGCCTCGGATCTTCACCTGTTCATCGGTCCGACCTAAATATTCTAGATTGCCGTCATCTCGATAACGTACCAAGTCACCAGTACGATACAGTCGTTCAGGCTGCACCGTTGCTGCTGGTGACATATTCTGCCCGATGCTTAGTGTGACAAACCTCTCCTTTGTAAGCCCTTCTCGATTAAGGTAGCCTTGGGCGAGACCCTGACCACCAATATACAGCTCTCCTACGCAACCAAAAGGTACTGAGTTGTCGTTATCCAAAAGCCATAACTGGGTATTTTGAATAGGTTTGCCAATGGCTACGGTATCGCGACTGACATCAAGATCTTGCAAAGTACGAACAAAATGGACGCAGCAGCCAACAACAGTTTCGGTTGGACCGTATTCATTAACAAACACAGCTTCAGGAAGCAATGTTTGCTTCCAAGGCAACAAGCAATTGCTAGTTAATTGCTCGCCACCCAAAACAATAGTATGCCGGGTAGATCTAGTTAAGCCGCATTCTCGCAACCAATGTAAATGTGAAGGAGTCAATTTGAACAGCCATGAACGGCCATCGTGAAACAGGTATTGCTCCAGCTGAGAGGCAAGCATTGAGGCATCAGACAAGTCCAAAATGTGCAAAGGTTTACCCGTCAGTAAAGCGCCAAACAATGTGGTTACTGTGGCGTCAAAGCTCAACGTTGAGCTCATTACCGCACCGCAGGTATCCTCTTCAAAATAACGCTCTGTCACGTGCTCTAGGTAGTTGCTCAAACCTTCGTGCAAGACCTTTACACCTTTTGGGTTTCCAGTCGTTCCGGAGGTATAAATCACATAACATATATCCTGTAAACTCAACGTCGTTTTACACGCTGTAACAGGTAAGTCACTAAACAAATGAGTATCATCAATGCACGCTTTTTGAACGGCAATCTCTTCAAACTTGCTAACGCTTGAGGTGTCAGTAAGTATTAATTTAGCTTGGCTATCCTCTACAATATACTGCAAACGCGCTTCAGGTAATGATGTTTCTAGCGGAAGATAAGCGGCACCCGTTTTCATAATAGCCAACAGACCATATACCTGAGCAATCGAAGGCGGCAGGGCTAAAGCCACTATGCAACCTGCTCCAATGCCTTGTTGCATCAACCAGTTGGCCAGCTGATTACTGCGTTGCTCCAGCTGAGCAAAGGTTATCTGTCCATCACTATCTTGCAATGCTATAGCCTGTGAGTGCTGCTTAACAATGGCGCTAAAGGAATCAATAATATGAGTTTTTGGTGTAGTCGTTGCAGGTCCACTGGCAAGACATTTTTGTTTTTGAAAATCGGTATATTCAAGAAAGTTAAGTTGCTTAACCGGCTGTTGAGGTGACGCTAATAATTGGCTTATTAAGCACTCAAAACTTAACGCGAGGCTTTCAATTGTACTGGCCTCAAACAAACTAGTGGCATAGTTCCAATTTAACCATAACCCCCGCTCATCCAGAGTGGACATTAGCTCTAAATCAAATTTACTGCCAACATTACCATCCCACTGACTCTCAAACACCAAGTCTGCCACTTGTTTTTGCGCAGCGTTAAATTGTGGGTTTTTCATAGCCTGATTTTGCAGGCTGAACATGATCTGAAACAGCGGTGTATAGCTTGGGCTGCGAGGTACATTCAAGTGCTCAACCAACATATCAAAGGGCACATCCTGATGGCGAAATGCCGCCTCGGTCATGTCCTTGTGTTGTTGCACTAAGGTCTCAAAGCTGTGTTCGAGATGGACACTAGAGTGTAAAGCGATGGAGTTGACGAAAAAGCCGATCAAATTATCTACATCAGGATGGTTTCGCCCAGCGACTGGTACACCTATCACAATCTCTTTTTCCCGACTCCATTTACTCAACAGCAAGGCAAAAGCACTGTGTAATACGACAAACAGTGTAGTGTCGTGATATCGCGCAAAACTGTCCAGTTGATCTGCAACCTCAAGAGATAGCAATCTAGAGAACTGAGCGCCTTCAAATTGTTGTTTTGCTGGGCGCTTCTTGTCCAAAGGCAAAGCGTGCAGAGTTGGACTAGTCGCATGATGGCCTTGCCAAAATTGCAGATCCTCTTCCAGTTTTTTATGGTTTAGCTCACTACGCTGCCACGCAGAAAAATCCGCATACTGAATATCCACTGCTTGAAGTGGGTTTTCTTCCCCTGCCAGATAAGCTCGGTAGAGCAGCTCAAATTCAGTGGCAAGGATTTCTTCTGACCAACCATCTGATGCAATGTGATGTGTTGTAAGAGTCAGTATGTATTCCTGTGGTGCCAGTGTTAGCAATCTAGGTCGCATCATGCGATCACAACTAAGATCAAATGGAGTCTCAGCTTCAGATTGAAGAAAATCTTTGATTCTTTGCTGCTTTGTCTGGTCATCAAGCTGCGTCAAATCCATAGTGAACAAAGGTTCAGCCTCATCCGCCAGCACTCGCTGATACACCTGCTCTTCATGCGTTAAGTACACAGTACGCAGAATTTCATGGCGGGAGAATATGGTATTAAAGACCTTCTGCAGCACGTGGGTATTGAGGTTACCCTTAATTCGATAAGATATTGGCATGTTGTACTGAGCACTGCCTTTACCAAGCTGATCGATAAACCACAAACGCTGTTGTGAAAAGGACAAAGGCAGTAGCGCAATATCATCAAGCTCACTTTGAAGATGTATGTGCTTAGCTTTACTTCGATCAACCTTGGCAATTCTAGTCACGCCAGAGCCCTCAACGGCCTCCACTAACTGAGCCAATTTTTCAATGCTGTTGTATTCATACAACTGCGACAAAGTCAAAGCTACACCGAAGGACTTGCTGATAGCGCTAATGAGGCGCATAGCTAATAATGAATGCCCCCCCTGACGGAAGAAGCTATCGGTCAGGTTCAGAAATTCAGCCGGTAATAACTGTTGCCACAACGCCAACATTTTACGCTGGGCAGCAGTTTGCGGTTCTGCCAGCTTTGCTGGAATAGTGTCAGTGGATAGCTGCTGTAAAGCTTTGCTGTCTACCTTGCCGTTAGCTGTCAAAGGCAGTTCCGGCAAGAATTTAATGCTTGTAGGTACCATAACTGGAGGCAAGCTTGCTTGCATCCGTGCAAACAGCTCGTCACACGTTGTAGGTTGTTCACCGCTGGGCACCACAAAGGCTCTTAGTTGTTTGTCACTACCACTGCCCGAGACCAAAACTTTCGCCTGCTGCACACCCGAATCTTTTAGTAGCAACGATTCTATTTCGCCTAACTCAATTCTGAACCCTCGGATTTTAACCTGGTCATCCATGCGTCCGACAAATTCCAAGCTACCGTCCGTTAAATAGCGAACCCTATCTCCTGTGCGATAAAAGCGCTGTTCCGTCACATTGGGGATAGTGCTACCAAATTTTTCTTGGGTCAGCTCATCCCTGTTTAAATACCCCTCGGTGACACCATCACCACAAATCAATAACTCTCCCACCGCCCCAACTGGCGCGAGTTTTTCATCGTTAATCACGTAAAGCTGGGTATTAGCAATTGGCTTGCCGATGGGCACAGCCACTTTGTCACTAGGAATATCACTCAGTTGATTAACAGTGTAAATACAGCAGCCCACCGCTGTTTCCGTGGGACCGTATTCGTTAGTGAATATACTGTCTGGTAACAATTCACGTTTCCAAGGCATAAGTGTGGCAACCGTTAACTGCTCTCCTCCTAGGACGATATGGTGTCTGGTAGTGCTACTAAGGCCCGCCTGTGCTAACCAATCTAAATGGGCTGGTGTGAGTTTAAACAACCACTGTCCATCACCTTTAAACAAGTAGTGACAGAGTTGTTGATACAACTCCTCCTGTTCTTGGTTAAGAATAACCAGTTGCTTAGCAGCCAATAAAGGTGTGAAAAAGGTGGTTACCGTTGCATCGAAGCTCAGTGGGGAGCTCATTACAGCCCCTTGAAAGTCATCTTCCATGTAGCTTTCAAGTGCGTGAGATAAGTAATTTATCACGCTGTAGTGGGGAACTTTTACCCCCTTGGGTTGGCCAGTGGAACCTGATGTATAAAGCACATACAATAAATCCTGTGGCGTCACTTTGACCTCAAGGTGAAAGGTATCCTCGGCGTATTCCTCCAGCCAGTCATCTTCCAACATCTCATCAATTAATAACACATCGGTGTTTGGTAGAGGACACTTGGCCAAAACATCAGAAACACAAATAACCTGTTCAATGCCAGCGTCTTTGAGAATAAAATCTAGTCGTTCAGAGGGAGCCTGTGAGTCCAGTGGCACGTACACAGCCCCAGCCTGAGCTATGGCTAAAACGGCAACCGTTAGATGCAATGACGGGTCGATAAGCACACCTACGCGCTGTTGCGGTTCTATACCTTCGTCGATGAGGTAGTTACTGAGTAAATCAATTTTCCGCTGCATCTGGGCGTAAGAGAGTTGCAGCCCCGGTATGCCCTCTTTTGCCACATAGCTTAGCGCAATACGATGCGGGTGCCGCTCGCTCTGCTTGCGGATCAGCTCCATAACAGTAGACTGCTTTGGGTAGTCCTGCGGGTTGCAATTAACGTCCTGTAAAAATGCACGATCAGATTCAGAGATAACGGGCAGAGTACTCGTTAAAGCCTCTGGCGTAGCTATCACAGCTTCCAACAAGCAGTGAAAGCTGCGTGATAATCTCGCAATCGTTTCAAAAGAGAACAGCGCAGTCGCGTAACTCCAGTTTAACAACAGGTTATCAGACTGTACGAAGGCGGTAAGCTCCAGATCATACTTCACCTGATTTTGTGAAGCATCTATATGACTTAATTGTAAACCTGGCAATTGGAAATTTGAAGATTGAGATTTTTCAGCATCACTTACCTGTTGTAACCCAAACACAATTTGAAATACTGGTGCAAAGCTATCTTGTCGTTCGTCCACCAGTTTTGGGATCAACATGTCAAATGGCACCTGCTGGTGCTTAAATGCCTGCAATATCATTTGCTTGTTTTGCTGCAACAAAGACAAAAAGCTGGTTTCATTATCCAACTGAGTGCGCAAAGCAACATTATTGATAAAAAATCCAATCAAGGGTGCTAATTGTTTTTGCGTACGGCCTGCGATAGGTGTTCCCAACACTATGTCGTTTTGGCCACTAAAACGGGATAACAACAAGGCAAAACAAGTTTCCAACAGCATGAACAAAGTCACTTCGTGCTGGTTGGCAAAGTGCTGCAACTTATTCAAAAGTGCTTTAGGGATGTCCTGTACCAACACATGACCTTCGCGATTTGAATATTTACTTCTGGGGTGATCCAACGGTAGTTCGTGTACCATAGGAATACCATCTAGCTGCTTTTCCCAGTAGGCAATTTGCTGTTTTAAATTATCTTCAGTGTTATGTTCTCTTTGCCACAGGGCAAAGTCGGCATAGTCAATTTCCAGTGGTGGTAATGGTTGCTGCACCGGTAAAGACTTTTGCTGTGCTTCCACATACGCTTGGTACAGCACCGCAAACTCGTGGGTAAAGATACCCAGTGACAAAGCGTCCGAGGCGATATGATGCATCACACTTAGCAATATATAAGAGTCTTCACTAAGTTTTAGTAAATGACAGCGAAGACTAAGGTCACAGCTTAAATCAAACGGCTCGTTAGCTAATTTTGAAAGAGTATTTCTGAGTTGTTGTCGTAAGTCACTCTCATTATCTGCGCTTACATCTGCACTTAAATCAATTATCGGAAGTGGTACACTCTCCACCTCCTGAATGCGCATGTAAGCTTGGTCTTCGCTGCTACTGTACACACTGCGAAAAATACTGTGTCGCTTTAGTATATTATCCAACGCAAACTGCACCGCATCGATACACAGCTGACCATCCAATTTAATAGCACCGGAAATATTGTACTGACTGCTATTATCGTTAAACTGTTCAGCTAACCACACTCGCTGCTGTGTCAAAGACAAAGGCACCGGCCCTTCCAAATCGGCTCTACGAGAAATACGCTGATTCATCTTGGCAGGACTGTTATCTCTTGCCCTTAACCATTCCAACAAATGCGGCTTTTGCGCTTTGATTTCTTGCAACAACTCTGGGGTTAAAGCAGCTTTGTTGCCTACAACTCGAATGTTGTCTTGTGCCAGCTCAAACCCAATATTTAAATCAATGCACTGACTAATCAATTTATGCAGAGTTGACATCATATTAACACTTCCTGTTCTTGTCTTTGTTCATCTAACTCAATAGAGGACAATTTTTGACTCAACAACTTGTCATCAATGCATTGTGCGATAGTGCGAATGGTGGCGAGTTCAAACACTTCCATCATATTAAGCTCCACCTGAAAGGCTTCTTGTGCTTCATAGATAAGACGAGACAATTGCAAGGAGTTTCCTCCCAACTCAAAAAAGTTAGCCGCCACGCAGATTTCATCTACCCCTAAGATAGCCTTCCAAATATTCGCTAACTGCTGCTCAGTGTCGGTTTGCGCTGCCTCCATCTGAGTAGGTGCAAAAAAGTGAGCTTCAGGTAGGGCTTTTAAGTCCAACTTGCCATTTGCTGTCAGCGGTAATTCGTGCAATACCACAAAAGCGCTGGGCATCATATAAGCGGGCAATGTTACTGCCAAACGCTCCTGCATGGCCCGGATCAGGAACTGTTCCTCATCAGCTTGACGATGCTCTAGTGTCGGCACAATGTAAGCGACCAGTTTCTTGTCTTGGCGCTCGCCTAGCGCTATGACAACCGCTTTTTCAATTTGCTCAGCACTGCTTAGTTGGGCTTCAATTTCTCCCATTTCGATTCTGAAGCCCAATATTTTCACCTGATTATCACTGCGTCCAAGAAATTCAATGTAGCCCTCACTCAGCAGCCGCCCAAGGTCACCGGTTTTGTATAGACGCTGTTGTAATCTCTCATGCCAAATGAAACTCCCTTGGGTTCTTTGAGAGTCATTAAAATACTCTCGGGCCACACCTTTACCGCCAATATACAAATCGCCCTGACATCCCAGTGGCACAGGCTGTAGTGCCTTGTTAAGAACATAAAAGTACTGGTTCGCCAGCGGCATACCGTAGGGCACGCTGGGAAGGTTGCTACAGTCTTGCGTGATAGGATAATGAATAGACCAAATAGAGCCTTCCGTTGCGCCTCCAAGACTGTATACCTTAGCCTGTTCAAATCGCTGCCAGAGTCTGCTTGGCAACCCAGTCGGGATCCAGTCACCACTCATCATCACGATGCGCAATGGTGCTGTACTAACACGCCCTGCCATCTCAAATTGTAGCGTCAGCAGATCAGCAGAGGCTGGCACGCTATTCCACAAGGTAATGTTGTGCTGTTCTAGTAACTGCATCCACTCATTAGGATCTGAGGCTTTGTGGTCATTGGGGTAAATTACTTCACCACCGGCAGCCAACAAACCAAATAAGTCATACACCGACAAGTCAAAACTCAGGGCAGATACTGCCAATACACTATCTTTCTCAGTGACACTATATTTGCGGTTAATATCCAACAGGGTGTTAACTGCCATACCGTGCTCAATGGCCACACCTTTAGGCTTACCTGTTGAACCTGAAGTAAATATCACATAAGCCAATTGACTTGCCATTCCCTCTGTGGGAACGCGTTCCAAAATGGATGCTAGTTCATCGTTACAAGGCTCAATGCTGTGCACATCAATGCAAGTCAGTTTTTCAGAAAGAAGTAAAGGTGATTCCTGATGGCTTACCAACAATCGACAACCCGCTTGGCTGATAATATTGTCACAGCGCTCTGCTGGCCAGTTTTCCTCCAGCGGTAAATAGGCTGCTCCCGCCATTAAGATACCCAGTGTAGCGATCGCCTGCTCTCTACCCTTTGGCAAACGAACAGCAATCAACTCTTCCTGTTGCAAATCATATTCTTTTAGTCTTTGCGCTAAACCGTAAGCTGCGCGCAATAGAGCCTCGTAACTAACAGTACCGTATTGATCTCGAACTGCAATTGCACTTGGCTGGCGTGTTACCTGTTGAATAAATAAACCATGCATTGAGGTTTCACAGGTCACTGTTTCGGCAAAATCAATGTCAGTATCGTTATAAGCGGCTATCTTTGCCAAATCTGATTCCGATGCGATGGGATAGTCATAAATATTAGCCTGTGGAGTGACAACAATGCCCTCCAGCAGCTTAATAAACGCCTCGCTTAAGCGTTCAATTGAGGCTTGCTGGAATATACTTTTGGCGTAAGTCCAACTAAAGCTCAAACCTGACTCAGACTGATTGACACAAAGATCTAAATCAAATTTTGCCAATGATTGTTTGTAAGGGTACAGACTAAAAACAGTATCTTTGGTTTGTATCAGCTGTTCACTAATGTGCTGTAAGCGGAACATGATCTGAAACAACGGCGTATGGCTTTGGGTACGGGTATACTGGATATTCTCCACTAAATATTCATAAGGAATATCCTGATGATCTAAAGCATTCGCAAAGCTCACTTTATTGGCACTAAGAACATCAATAAAAGTGTGCTCATCACTGAACTGGGTCAAGTTCACTAGGTTGTTTGCAAAATATCCAACATTGTGTTGCAACTGGCTTTGGGTTCTACCCGCCACCGGAGTACCTATAACGATGCGTTGTTCGTTACTCCAGCGAGCCACTAACAAGGCAAAAGCCGTTTGCAGCAATACGAACAGGGATGTTTGATTATTAGTTGCCAGCTTTTCTAACTTTTGAGCTAGGGCTGGATTACAAGCTAACGAATGCACCTCTCCTTCATACTGCTGAGCCACTGGACGAGCGTGATCCGTTGGTAAACTGTGTAGCTGGGGTAAATCCACCAAAGTATCTCGCCAGTACTGCAATGATGCTTGTGCACCGTCGCTTTGCAGATATTCCCGGTGCCAAGAAGCGTAATCGGCATATTGGAAACTTAGCTCTGGCATAGTTACGTTTGCGGCCTGCTTGTCAGTCAGACTTGCGTATAGCCTAGTGACTTCTTGAACAAGAATCTTCAAAGACTCACCGTCAGCTGCAATCATAGGTAAAGTTAATGCCAACAGGTGCTCTTGTTCTGCCACGCATATCAGGTTGGCCCGTAATAAAGGTGCCTTGGCAAGATCAAATGCATAGCGTGCACAGTTATCTATGATAGCTTCGACTGTTGAGCCGTTTAAATCATCAGTAGCAATACCCGTTTGACTTTCTAAACTGGACTGGGATTTTATTAAGTCATGCTCTATTAGAGGTAAACCTGCAACTTCGACAATTTCTTGCTGCACACCATCGGCGCTTTCTACATAACGGGTGCGCAAGATTTCATGACGTGCCAAAATGCTATTTACCGCTTGCTGCAAACAGGCTTTTTGCAATGGCCCATTGATCTTAAGAACTGCCTGTACATTGTTTTGGTTGTCTGTGCCTTGCATGTTGTTCAATAACCACATGCGCTGCTGTGAATGAGACACAGGAAAACGCCCCAGCTTGCGGTCCAACACTACCAATGGTACATGGTTGCCACTTTGAACCTGATGAGTCTGCTGCTGTTGCATAAACTCTATAATTTGCGGCTTGTTACTTCTAAGGTGCTGTAAAAGCTCATCTGTTGGCATGTCATCAAACAACACCTGTAAATTACCCTCTTCGACCGATAAACTTACTGACTGCTGTTCGCACATTGTTAAAATTGCTTGAATATCCATGATACATTCCCTAATAATTTTGTTTTGTTGTTTTGATAGGAAGCAGCTAAATCACCAGCTTATGAGTTTTCTCACCTTCTTCCACAACTAAGAATTCCACTGCCCCATTGGCAGAATTGATGACTCGTTGTTGGGTATCCGCCAGAACAGAGCGAATAAATGCACCGCTGTAATCTCCTCCAATGTCGAACACCCCCCAGATGAGGGAACTCTCAGCCAATCCATAATCAGGGTGGCATGTGGTCACAGGGTCCGGCTCACAGTATTGCTGTACCAACCAGTCGTTATCGTGACAGTGCTCATCAATTGCCTTATGCCACAGTGCTTTGGAGGTGGTCTTGCCGATCAAGACATCCAACCCTTGCATCGACAGTGACTTCTTGATGACAAACTGACTTTGATGGCTTTTCAGCAACTCAGGTAGAGCATGGGACTCGCCCTGCCAAGTCACCACGGGAGTGTTGAGTTTTACTGTCCATGGTATATGCCTCTCGATAAGCTGCAGCTCTTCATCTGTGAGAGAAATCTTATTGTTAGCAGGGTCTTTGGCTTGTTGTGCTGCTAAGTGCAGCAGCGCTAATAAGTGTTTGTTACCTAAAATGTTATGAAACGGGCTGTCAGGGAAAACTAGATTCCCCGCTACATAGCTTTTGGCTAAATTCATAATCTTGTGCTGAGGAATGTCACGCGCCATATCGGAATTTAAAAACACCGCATCCATCACTTGGTCTTTGTAATAAGCCAAGCCATCGGCGCGCACTTCAATATCATTGGTATTGTTGATCCAAATCAGCTTACCCTTTGCCAGGGCTGATGGCTTAATTTGTTCATACAATTCAGTCAGATCCTGCTCCATGCGCTGGTAATTAGGCACAGTAGAAGTGATTAATAACAGGTTACCCACCACACCTGAACGCGGTAAACGCATCATACTTTGGCAGGCTTTTTCAAAAATTTCTCGTACCACATTGCGCGTACGTAAGTTCAGGCTCTGAGTTTCAGGATATCCCTGCCATATCTTCTGTAATGCAGGGATAACCCAGTCCATTTGCCAACCGCCAATATTGGAGCCAGCATTAACCTCTAATAACTTAAATTCATTGTTACTAAACACCATATCATGGCGCAGAAACAAATCTCGAGAATCCACATCTAGCTTTGCCATCATGTGGTATAAAAATGACGAAGTGTTGAGATAGTCGGCGAACCCCTGAGGATCATCTTTAAAATAACTGCGTATAACCTTGTGCATTAGCACTGGCAGCATTTTGTTAAAGCGAGTAAATTCCGCCACTCGAGGCTTAGATAAAATGATTGGCCAACATCCATAGGGATATTGATAATCACTCATAAAATTATCTATGCTGCCTGTCTGTAATGCTTCATTGCGCATCATGTCGTTATTGCGCAGTGACTCTAGTAACTGCTGATATTTTTTCGAGTAAAACGCGTTATGCGCGGATATTGGGCTATTATTCATGACTAAATCCGTATACCTATAAGACAATCTTTTGGGTCTTTTCAGAAGCAACTGAAACAGACTTATAATTCTGATGTGCAATAACTTTTTTAGACAACTCTGCCACCGAGCTGTGAGCCAGAAAATCCTGATAGTTGATAGCAAAGGAGAACTCTGTTTTTAACCAAGCAATGGTTTTGGTAACTAACAAAGAGTGCCCGCCAATATCAAAAAAGACATCTGTCACGCAGAAGGGTTTATTACCTAGCAACGATAACCAGTAGTCGTAGATTTGCTGTTCCACCTGATTCGAAGGCGCGATTAAAGTACGCTCCTGTGTTTCCGATACCACAATTTTTGCCAGTTTGGCTGAATCAACTTTGCCATTTGCGTTAACAGGCAACTCAGCCAGAACACAGTACTCAGCAGGTTGCATATGATCAGGCAGTTTGCGTCGCATCTCTTTGCGCACTTTGTTTAGCAACTCTTGTGAGGACGTTTCTTCTGTGCCCTCCCCAATCAAAACAACATAAGCTACTATCAGTTCATCGCCATTGGTTAAAGTGCGGTTGCTCACAAACGCCTGATTTACATGAATATCGGTTTGTAATTGACGCTCAATATGATCCAGCTCAACACGATAGCCTCGTACTTTAATCTGACGATCCTGACGTCCTTCAACCACGACATTGCCATTTGCAAGATAGCGACCGTAGTCACCCGTGAGATACAACATGTCTCGTTCATTAGAAGCCAACGGGTTTTGCAAAAAGACTTTACGTGTAGCAAAAGTTTCATCTTGATAACCTAGGGTTAGATGCGGACTGCGTATAGCAATCTGTCCAAGCTCACCTACCCCGCAAAGTTGCAAAGCGTCGTTAAGTAGTATCAGCTGAGTGTCTGCAATGCCTTTACCTACAGGAACAGGGTTGTTTGCATCCAATGTGTGCTGCATGTCCTGTGGTGTTAGTTGATAAAAGCCTAAAGCTCGACAAGACTCGGTCGCTCCGTATAAATTAATGATGTTCGCCTGTGGCGCATGCTCGCGAATTTGCATGAGCGTTGATCCGCTAAGTTTTTCGCCCCCCATAAACACATTGCGTAAATGGGGTAGCTGCACATCACTTCCAGTGAAAAAGTAAGTCATCAGGCTGGGGGTCAAATTAATATTAGTAACTTGCTGTTGTTCCAGCCAAGGTAATAGATTCTCGGGCTCGTACTGCTGTGCTGTAGGAATACTTAACGTAGCACCAGCACATAGGCTATGAAACATGTCTCGCTGTAACGGGTCATGTGTCAAACCAGACACCATTGCCCATGTGTCCAGCTCTGTCACCTGAAACTGTTGGCTGTACCAAGGAATATAAGCGGAAAGAGCACTATGGCTACCTTTAATGGCTTTAGGTTTTCCAGTACTACCTGAGGTAAAGCCAATATAAGCAAGATCTTGTTGTTCAACTGATTCGCTGACAACTGTCTGCTTTGCATTTACTGGATGATCGCACAAAGAAATAAGCGTTAATGATTGACACTGAGCGAGCAGTTCACTATCTGCATTTTCTTTTGAACAAGATGCCTCAGAAACAGACAAAATATACCTTGAATCCAACTGAGCAAGTTGCGCGCTAAGCAATTCAGGGGTGTCACAGTGCAACATACAAAAGGCTGCGCCTGTTTTTAATACTGCCAGTGTAGCAATCACCAAATAGTCATTACGTTCTACTAAAATAGGGATCACTTCGCCTTTTTTAACACCTAGCTCTTGTAATACCCGAGCATAATGGTTGGCTGATGATTCAACTTCCGCGTAGCTCCAACGACGGTTATGGTAAACAATTGCAGTTGCACAAGGTTGGCGATTTGCAACGTCAGTAAACAAATGATGTACAGCACCAGACCAGTCTTGGCTCACAGGTTTATTGAGCTGGGGCAGGCTGGAATTTTGGACATTATAAGCTGGGGTTCGCACACTCAGCTCACGACACATCACATCAGGGTTTTGTGCAACCTGCTCCAGAACAAAAACTACCTGCTGCAACAGTTGTTTAATGGTTTCTACTTGATAGACCTGTTGATTAAACAAGCCTCTTAAACTAATGCCATCCTGGGTGCTGGAAACATAGATAGTTAAATCAAAAATAGCATCTACAGTTTGTTCACGAAGCATTTCAGCTGATAATTCTGAGCCTGACAACGCCATATCCGGCAAGCTAAGCATATTCAAAAAGATTTGAAATAGTGGTGTATTACCTGTTTGCTTAGACTTCGCATTCGTCAGTTCAATGATACGTTCCAGCGGAATATCTTGATTGGATTGCACATCAGCAAGATTGCGGATCTGACTTCTAAGCCACTGTTTAAAAGTTTGTAATTCGTCAATTTGACTGCGCACGGGAAAGTTGGCTACAAACGGCCCAACAATGCTATGTAAACCTGCTTGATTGCGACCTGTCAATGGCACACCAATATTGATATCGTCGCTTCCACTTAACCGTTTGAGCACTATCAACAATGCACTATGAATAACATTGAAAAGGCTACCGCCGGACTGCTGAGCCAATTGACTCAGTCGAGTTTGCAGCTGAGGTGTCACAACCTGATTTAAGCTGATGCTGTTTGAGCGTGACTCGTTGAGTTGCTCAACATCGCTAGATGCCCCCCCCTCCCCAACGTTGCGAAGCTGTAATTGGTGCTGGCAATCTTGAAGATAGTTGCTCCAAAAACCTTCCTGTTGAGCTGCCTCCTCGCTATCTAAAAAGCGCTGTTGCCAATGACTAAAGTCCAAGAAGTTGATACTATTTTCCGGAAGTAGATGCTTCGGTGACTGACTATCTACAGCCTGTCTACATAGCTGCATTAACTCATTGAATAAGGTCACCAACGACCAACCATCAGCGATAATATGATGCACTTTAAAATATAGGTAGTGGCAACTATCTGATACCGATACCAGTAACACCTCGCACAAAGAAGGCGCATCTAACCTAATAGCTGTTTGGCAAAACGCATCAACCAAGATCTGTGCCTCGGCATCATCTGCTGCTTCTAGAGTTTCAATTGGTATAGTATGATTCTGACGAACGCTAAGGTACGGATGCTCAGATGTTGAGATGATTTGTCCACGTAATAACTCGTGATGCTCTGACAAGGCCTGTAATGCCCGCTCAAGGCGGCTATGCTCAATACTTCCGGTCAACTTCACGCCACGACACAGCAAGTGTTTGCTTGTGTTTGGTTCCATCTGCTCTGTAAACCAAATGCGAAATTGGGTAGCACTGAGAGGCGCTTGCGTGAGGTTGCTCTGATGCTCAAGCGCATGCGTGCTTGCGATTTTATCTTTAACACTTGCATCAATAAAGGTAGCTAATTTAGCAATGCTAGGGTGATTAAAGACATCTTTAACCTGCAAATAGCATCCATGGCGTTGCGCCGCAGCATTAATCATCTGATTTAATAACAGTGATGTACCACCCAACTCAAAGAAGTTAGCGGTGATACTGATTTCATCCAAAGTCAATAATTCTTGCCATAGGATAGCCAGCTGTTTCTGTGTTTTAGTTTCTGGTAAACGTATCTCTGTGGCTGATAGCGAGTTAGCATCTACATCCTGTTGCGAGCCCTGCAATACCTCCATGGTGTGGGTGAGACACTTTTTCTTCACAAGACGACGCTGCACTTTGCCACTGGAAGTTTTGGGCAACAAACCTGCTCTGACAAACTTGATATCAGAGACATATACCTGAAACTGCTCAAAAATCTGATTGCGGATAGCTGCTCTGGCGTGCTCGAAATCCAGCTTTTTTATGGCTGTACGCTTCACTTCCTGCACCAGTGTCACAGCTCCAAGAGACTCAAATGCCACAGTGCCGCCGTTAATGAGATCTGGGTAGGCTTTGCTACACACTTTTTCTAGATCCTGCGGATAAAAGTTGCGCCCGTTAACGATCAAAATATCTTTCAGTCTACCCGCTATATACAGCTGCCCATCAAGCTTAAAGCCGAGATCTCCTGTACGCATGAAGCCACCGACTTGCTGACCTTTTATTGTGCGGTTAAAGGTCTCTGCCGTTTTAGCCTTATCTCCCCAATAACCGGCAGCAACACTGGGACCTGAGAACCAAATTTCACCAATGTCACCATCAGCTAACTCCTCGTGCGTTTGCGGGTCGACAATGCGTAAATCATGCGAGGATTGCACCTTACCACAAGCCACTAAATTACGGCGATTCTCATGCTCCAGCGTCACAGGTGAAGCTTGGTTGTTTTCTAGTTGTTGCGCGTCAAAACAACGACTCACAGACTCAGTTTCCGGCTTGCCAGAGGCTATATATACGGTAGCTTCTGCCATCCCGTAGGCTGGATAGAAATACCTTCTCTCAAAACCAGTTGGCGCAAATTTTTCACTGAACTTGTCTAAAGTCTCAACATCAATAGGTTCTGCAGCGTTATAGGCAATGCGCCAGCTTGACAAGTCAAGTTGCTCCAAATCGGCATCGCGTACTTTTTCTAAACAATAGTTGTAAGCAAAGTTTGGCGCGCCACAGGTCGTGGCCTTGAAACGGCTTATGGCGTTTAGCCAGTGTGTGGGGTTTTTAATAAAGCGCCCAGGAGACATGAGAATCGAATGAGCGCCCATGTATAGAGGCAACATCATAGCCGTTATCAGGCCAAGATCATGAAACAGTGGAATCCAGTTACAAAAAATGTCTTGTTCGTTTACGGATGTTGCTTCGATGAGCGCATCAAGGTTGGCAATGATGTTGCTATGAGAGATCATCACCCCTTTAGGGTTACCCGTAGAGCCTGAGGTATATTGTAAAAATGCGGTGTCTTGTTGGCTAATTGGTAAAAAGTCCTCATGACTTTTGGGCAACGATTGTTTAGTATCGTCTGCCCATAAGCTGCCCACCGCCAATACTTGGAAGTTGGCTATTTGCTGGCAGCTTTCTTCCACCAATGAATGTAATTTTTCACTCGTGAGAGCCAGTTCACACTGGCAGTCTTGAACAACCTTGATGATACGATCTGCATGATTACTACTACCTGGCGGATACAAAGGCACTGCAACCGCCCCAGCATACAAACAACCAAAGAAGGACACGATATAATTCAGCCCTTGTGGGATCATGATAGCCACTGGTGATTTGTTGGTATTCACAGCCTCTAACTTGAGCGCCAACGAGCAGGCTGCACTGTGCAGCTGTGCATACGTTAAACTGGCTTCTTTACCAGAGTCTTCGATAAAGGTCAGAGCCACATTATTAGGTTGGTTTTTAGCGTGCTCTGATAATATGTTTATGATATTTTTCATTTTTTATTACGCTTATCTGTTTTGGATCTTCGCATCTTCAGTTCAATCCAAAAGATCCAGTGATGACTGTCCCGCGGTCTTGGCAAGTCCACCTGAGGGCGGCATGGTAGTTGACGACATATCGTTGTACTTCACATCTATAATGTTGCCGTTTTCCATCACAATGAGTTTATCGGCGACAGAGAAATATCGATCATCGTGACTGATTACGACGACAGCTTTACCTTTGTTTCTAAGATCAGGCAGGATGTTGTGATAAAATATTTCTTTAAAAATTGGGTCCTGATCCGCGGCCCATTCGTCGAAAATATAAAGAGGCTTGTCTTCTATAAAACTGAGCACCAACGCTAAGCGCTTACGCTGTCCGTCGGATAATGCCGTTGTGGAGAAACCTGTATTAGTAACCGTTATCTTTTCATCCAGTTGCAAATCCTTGAGGTATTCTGTAATGACGGTTTGCTTAGCCTCATCCAACTCCATTAGAATTCGATCAAACAGATAGAAATCCGTGAATATGGCAGAGATTTCATGACGACAGGCGTTTAATGTAGCATCACTTACCCGCGTGTCACCGAAGATGATCTCACCTGAGTTTTTTGCATAATGTAGAGAGATGACTTTGCCTAGGGTTGATTTTCCAGACCCATTCCCCCCAGTGATAAAAGTAATTTCGCTGCGATTTAACTCTAGGTTAATCGGTCCAATGACAAACTCGTGATTGTCACTTTCGTGGCGGTAAAACACATTGTGAAATTGAATGCTTTGCCAAGTTGGGATAGCGCAAGCTGCTTCTTTTGCCCTCTCTTCAGGCAAACTTTCCAGAATGCCATTCACCTTATTCAAAGAAATTCTAGCGAGAGCAATTTGGGGCAAACTGTTGATTACAAAAGCCACAGGGCCTGTGATATATAGCAGAGCCATCACCACACCAATCAACTCAGCTTGCTCAATTGAGTGGTAGTTGACGAAAATAAAGGTCGTAACGCCAATGACGTAGAAACTGATAAGGTCGCCATAATTCACCGCAGCACGAATAATAGTGTTACCTTTTTTATCCGCCTCCAGCACCTGCTCTTCGTTCAATAACAGGTTTTTATCCAAAAAGTTCTGGCGCTTTTCTTTATCCAGCTTTAATTCTTTGACACCCATTAACAAACCCTGGATGCTCTCGTGTAAGTCGTCGACATATTGTCTTGCACGAGAGAAATATCGGTTACCAAAGAACATTGGAATTTGATAAGTCACTACGCCAAACACAATGGCACCAATTACTAACACAAATACGTCAGCATTGAGATAAAGTAAGAAACCCAGCATTCCCATAACTGTCACTAGGTTAATAAGCATATCGGGCAACACTCTTGCTCCGATAACTATTCGGGCGATGTCAGTGGTAATAGTTGCAATGATCTTGGCTTGGCCGACTCGCTCAACCGACGCGACTGGGGCTTTTAAGACTCGATAATAAAGTCTTTTACGCAGTTGTGCTGTAACGTTCGTCGCCAGTCGTACGAGCATAATTTGTGAAGCCGAGCGAGCCAAAAGTATCAAGATGCACACCCCTAAAAACAGGGCGGCAATATGGTACTGGGCCACTTCAAACGAGAGAAATGTACGCGCTTGGGCAGACACTGGGTCAAGGCCACCTTGCTCTGACGTAAGACCCAGCATAACAACTGGAATGAGCAACGAATACAATATTCCCGAAAATGCGCCTAACAGCACAGAGAAAAAGACCACATTAGGTGCGGCCTTAGTAAAGGCATCAAATAGTTTCATTTTTTACCATCCAAATGTGGGTTAGTTTCTGGTAACAGGGTCAACACCGACAAGCCTTGTTCGTTAGATTCAGTGCCTGTTAAATCAAAGTACTCGACACGGTT
The DNA here is from genome assembly GCF_000497975.1 of Pseudoalteromonas sp. TB41. Taxonomy (NCBI): domain Bacteria; kingdom Pseudomonadati; phylum Pseudomonadota; class Gammaproteobacteria; order Alteromonadales; family Pseudoalteromonadaceae; genus Pseudoalteromonas; species Pseudoalteromonas sp. TB41. Next base: position 139,125 of record NZ_AUTH01000087.1, read on the forward strand.
GAAAGGCTTAATCATGTCATCATAATGCTGACTAAGTACGTTGCCTGACTGACCTGTAGAATTCATGTAGAGGTGACGAGCGGGGCCTGCTCCTAGCTGTATCAGCTGTCTAAATCCAGCTCCAAAGTTTTGTTTATAGCCATCTGATTCTGTAAATTGACCACTGGCAACATTGATTGTATTGGGAGAGCCACCACTGTGAATGCTGCGCTCGAATAGCGAGTCTAAAATATTAACCTCACTAAACGGTGTATGGGTGTAATAGGCATGCTGCACCTTTCCCCACTGCCACTCCTCTATGTCAGATCCCATAAGTCGGGTCAATTCCTTCAAAGACTCTTGCAGGGCCTGCTTAACAATCATGCGGCAATCTTCTAGTTGTTCAGTGTTAATATCGTCACACCAACTTTGATCACGATCTGAGCTGATGAGTGTTAGCAGCTGTTGATAAGACACCCCCTGTACCAAGAACTCTAAATGCTGCTTTTTACTACTCTGATTCCAATAAGCAGACAGTTCGTCCTGATAGATAGTCTGACGAATATGACGTATCCAGTTAATAAACAAGGTAGCTGCGACGCTGTCCTGCGTCATTTCGCCATTCCAATCTCGAACGACGGATAAGGTATCACCTATATCAGCATCGCCATTCAAAAGCTCAGTCAATACTCGCTTTAAAAGCAACGCGCCAAGATTAAGCTGATCAGCTTGTATGGTTCGCATGTCTTCCATGTCCAACTCACCATCTTCAGCGAGTTTATTCATCAACATCTCTTCGATACGGATGGCTCGGTATGGCTGAGCCCAGTCATGGCTCAAGAAATACGGGTAGTCGTCACCAATAATTTTGTTATTTGCAGAAACAATAAGACCAGAGTCAGGGTTAAAACTGGTTGGCATATCCTCAAATGGAATATAACCAAGCCAATGGAAGCCGTCATTGGCTGGGAATGGTAAATTTCCAGTCCCTTTGTTACGCACAGGCACTCGACCTGCCGCGACATAGCCTATATTTTGCTCATCGGCATAGAGCATATTTATGGTGGGAGCCACATACAATTTCAGTGCATCTTTAAATTGCTGCCAGTTATTGGCGTAATTTAGTTGGTAAAAAGCTTCATAAGTGGTGTCTTCATCATCAAGCGCTGTCCAGCGAAGGGATATCGGTTGATCGTGAAAGCTATCCACCACATCGCTGATAATAGGTCCACGATGCGTTTTTCGAATCTTAACTTCGACGGGCTTTAGCGGTTCTCTAAGAAATGCTGGAAAATCAGGTTTTACAAAAATTTGCTCGGTTCTGACATCAAATGGGTGCCATTTTTCTCCATCCCAATATTGCTTAGGGTTTTCAGGATTTACTTGCTCAACAAATAAGTCTTGGGTATCAGCCATCATGTTAGTGCCCCCCCAAGCAATCTTTGTATTTTGACCAAACACGACTATTGGCAAGCCTACTAAGCTCATCCCTTTAGCATTAAGGGCATCACTGGATTGTGTAAGGGTGTACCACAACGATGGGATTTGCAGTCCCAAGTGAGGATCATTGGCCAAAATGGGTACGCCTTGAGTAGTGTATTTCGCAGCCACAACCCATGCATTACTCCCCACATATTCACCACCGATTCCATAATCACTGGACAATGTTTGTCGGATATCTAATAGGCCAGCAATGCTTTCTGGAGGCAAGAGTTCCTCTTTACGCACTGTGACGGGAGAATCTTTGGGGTATTTAGGAAACAATTGTTCTACAGTTTGTTCATCAAACTTCTGTAGTGCAGCAAACCGTCTTAAGTCTGACCACATCCCATTAGACAAGTTAAGTGCAAACATTTTTGCCCACGCTAGGCTGTCGATAGGTGTCCAAGTTGAAGGTTTGATCCCTAACAAGGTGAACTCTGGGGGCAATGTCGGATCGGTAGCGATGAATTCGTTGATGCCTGCTGTATATGCTTGTAACGAGGCTTTTGCTTCCTGTGATAAGTGCGGCCACGCCCGTTCTGCCGCTTCGTATATACCAAGTGTACGGATCCAAATATCCGTATTTAGTTGGCTACGCCCAAAGATCTCACTTAATTTGCCATACACCATCCGGCGCTGTACTTCCAACTGCCAAAGCCTGTCTTGAGCATGTACAAAACCGGTGGCGAAATACACATCATCGGCAACCTCTCCTGTGATATTCGCCACCCCATTTATATCTCGCGCAACCACCACCTTTGAGCTGATATGCTGCACCGACCTGCTCTCTACTTGAGGGGGCAGTGAGCGAGTCGCTGAAAAATATATATAAATCAGCATACCTATAATGGGCATAAGCACCCAAATTAGAAAACGGGACATCAACGGATAACGGCCAAAAATAGTTGTCGCTAAGCTCATGTAATTACTCCTAGGTAAGTCGGGGCAAGGGGTGGTTTACTTGCCTGAAGGGCCACTAGTGCTCTTGTGCGCAGCGTGGAAAATCGCTACAAATCAGTGGCACAGGAAAAGTGAAACTGTCAGAGTCATCAGTCTTAGTTCTGGTGTCGGTGCGAGTTTTTGATGTAAACAGATTGCACGTACTGTTTACACCACAGGTTGTGGGGGTGTTCATTTGTGCACTGGTTGCAGTTGCCGCTACAGCAGTTTGGCTTACCAACATATTTAACGCGCAAGTAGTGGCAACAACAGTCAGCGTTTTAGAAAAGTGATGGTTAATAATCGTAAAGATGTTCATGGCATTCCTCCTGTAAAAATTTAATAAGTCGAATTATCATTCTTGTCTGGGCGCTTTATAAATTAACGCCACCGACCTTATAAATTTTTACCAATTCGGAAAGATGAAGTACTTCACAAATCCCTTGGCATTAGTCCCATTTATCTAAGTTCAATGATTTCGCTCTCTCCAGAGCCAAAAACATCAACTAAACAACCCTCCAGTTTTTCTGAGCAATGAATATTTCGAATGTTACCGTCTAGTTTTACACTCTCATAGCGTATATTTTGAGATATCGAGTATCGATGCACTGTATCTCCGCTGGCCCAAATAATTTGATCTTGTAAAACGTCCCACATAACAGAAGAATAAGATTCAAAATCCTTAATGAGCAGGGACTCTTGTCCTGTAGTTATATCAAACTTCCACAATCCTCTAGTCCTAAACCGAGTGAATAGGTAGCCATCAACCGAATCCATGACAACAAACCCGTTGATACCCAACGGTTCCATCTGTTCAGATACCAAATCCATCTGCTGCAAACTCCAGTTCTCGTCTTTAACCGTGGCAAAGTAAAGATAGTCTTCATTACGACTTAGCCTGATATTATGCACCACCTCCTTTTCAGCTTGACCCAACCAAGTCATTTCCTTGCTCTGCAAAGATAGTTTGAAAATACGGTTATTAGAAATGCCGAAAAAAGCTTGGTGCTTATCTGAATATTGCAGCTTCTGAATTTGCGGAGGCAACTTAGAATCCCAAGCTGTCCTTACTGAATCTTGAACTCTTTCCCAAATTTGCAATTTGCCAGAGCGATTGGACAAAAAGAATAAGCCTGAATTTTGAGCTGTCATTGGATTATAATCCGCGTAAAGCGTTGTAACCACATCCGTTACGGTGACTTTATCTTGATCCAAATTCGATAGCTTTAGGATGTCTGAATTACTAATAAATCCACGGTACGCAAAAACTCTACCTTCTGATACAACGGGATAACTCAGCGGTAGTGTACTTTCACTTATGACCGATTTTTGGTCAGTGTAAACATGATGCTTTACCAGCTGACCATCTTCATTTTTATATATTAATTCGTCATCGTTCATCCAGGTAACATGTTCAATTAAGTAGGGAAACTGAACCAATGAAACCATGTCCCCACTGGAATTATTTTTAATCAGTATATTCGTAGCGCCCCAGTGCAAGTTGCGAACAATTGCCATATGGTTACCATCTGGAGAAATCGAAAAAGCATAATCTCCACGGCCATCAGATGTGGGGGCGCTATAGCTGCGTTCATAAGATGTAGTGAGGTCATGTAAAATGATTTGAAATGGCTCAGAAAGAGCTTCAGATCGAGAAAAATAAATTTTATTGCCATCTACTGAGAATTTGGGTGTTGTCCAAAGCCCAGATAACCCGCATTCAGATACCTTCTTAGCCGATTCGCGCACAAAGCCGTTGTTAAAGTCCATGATCCAGACCTCACACTCTTCCGAGTTGTCTAAAATATAAACTATTCGCCCAGCATCACGAGAAAAGTTTGGTGAACGATGATCAACGCCTACTTCAGAAGGCAACTGATATTGTGTGCCGTGCAGCAAATTGCGCGCAATTATGTGCTTTTGTCTGTTCGCTACGTTTTGGTGGGTGTACACCAACCACTTTCCATCAGAACTGATATCAAACTCCAGTTCTAGGCCTCTTTCAAAAGTAAGGATTTCTGCATTACTATACTTTTTTATTCCAATTTCAGATACATCAGCATTTCCTAGCCTTTCGACGCCAAAATACGAAGCAGAAACCGAAAATATAGTCAAAATAAGCGCATAAAAGTACCATTTTGAAAACACTGAGTCGCCATGACGACCAGCTGGTTTACGGGAGATAGCAACATTGTTAACCTGCTCACTCTGTGGTTTAGAGGATTGAAGATTCGGGTTCAGCAACGAAGAACCTGTATTCTCCTGTGTCTCTGAGGTATTCGACAAGTTTGGAGATGGCGGTTCAAAAGGAAATGACTGATTAAAGTCTTTTTGGGAAGCGATTGTGAAATCGGTATGAGGTGTATTCGCTTTGGGGTCTACATTTTCCTCTACTTGAGAGATTTCACCCACAAACCGATACCCCTTTTTCGGCACAGTTTGAATCAGCCTCACATCATTTCGACCATTGCTGATAGCTTTTCGCAATTCAGAAATCACAGATGTGATTGTACTGGAATCACGATGGACAGTACCCCAAACCTTTAGCAATAGTTCATCATAGGAAACCGTGTGTCCATGAGCCTCAATCAATGTCTCCAAACAAAGGTTTAGCCTTGAAGGTAGAGTAACAACTTTGCCATCACTAAAAGTTAGCTCTTGATTTTTAGGGTTAAACTTCCAGAAAGTTCCAATATAAAATTTCATTGACTGCTTCCTGCACTCCTTTAATAGAACAGACACCTAAATTAGATATCATTAAATTTCACAGTAACTTGAAAAGTATCATTGTCATTGTTTTTACAAAGCAGCCTGAACAAGCACTCTAAAAATTACTAGGGCACTTTTAGACCACAACAAAATGTCAGTTTTGAGTATTTTTAATTTCAAAAATAATACAAATAGATTTTTCATCTGCTTTCTCCTTGCTATGTCAAAATGTATTTATCGGCGCAACAACCTGCCAAAAGTAAAAAAGAAACAAAACCTTGCAACCATTCACTACAACTTAAAACAAAAAAATTACCAAATTGACAATAAAGCAACATCGATTCTACACAAAGATATCATCAATGCCTAGCCTATTTCGGTTACCAATGCATCAAAAATAACAATGAAGGTGTCATAAGAGAAATAAAAAAATTCAGGGATACGAAAAATATGAGAGTTGACGTAAGTTTAGCAATTATCTATTCGATAAGTGCCAATAATGCCATAACTTGGTAATTCGATAAGCTCCAATAATATGCTCATTTTGGACTGAAATTCTGATAATTATTTGTGCTGTTGAATGTTGTTCATAGCAGGAAGCAAAAACAGGAATATTTGCCTAATACTATCACCTTAATATAGGCTGAGATGTGTCTCACTAACGGGGAAGTGGACACACCCCCTGGCTGCTGCTCACGTTAAAATAGAATTAGTCGATCCTGAAAATATCGGTTTTTTCGTCGAAAGCTAGATTGAGACAACAAAAATTCAGATGTAAAAAATTGCCTGTAAGATTTCACCTTTTCAAAAATTCTCACCCACGCTAGTTAAAATACCATTGAGTTTATCGCCCCCCTTTCTAACGGTTAAATCTTAAGTGTCATTCTCTATAATTTTCAAGAAACGGGGCAGCGCGTGGTTTGTACAAAGAATATAGCTTCGATTTGCTGAATTTAACTTGTTTCAACCGCTTTTTGCTTGTCTAAGTTGAATGGTCATCTCAGCTGACAGCTCAGTATTCAACTTACGAAGAATGTCGCGCAATACCCGCGAGATACAATTCCAATTTCTTCAACTCATTGCGCATCCGCTTGTATTGCTTGGTATGGCGGCTGTGCTCCTATACAGCTTTGTTTATTGAGTGCTTTGCTTGCCAGTGATATACTGATTTTACGCTTAAAAGGAGCATTGACCGTTGAGAGATTATCTGTGAACAATTTGGGATTGAAAGCAGGCCACCTAGTCTGGATTTTTTCTATTTATAATATTGGAATTGGCTTTTTTATCGAAGGGTTTGACGCCATATCCCAAAGTATCAGTGAAGTGGCTCTCGAAGCCCCTTTTTTTGCTTGGTCACACAGAACTGCCAACGTGCTTATCGGTCTTTCTATGTGTTTTTTTAGTTTCTCGCTAATCCGACTCCACAAGGGCTGGCTACCTTTTTCCACCGTAGTGATCTCATTGTTAGGTTTAAGTATGATAAGTGCGGGGATCTGGACCCTTGAAACGCCGTTACATCTACTTTATAACCTATCGATTTTTATGATTTTGGTACCGGTATTCTTCGCTGTAGAGTTTAAGTCCCAATTTCAGTCTGAGACCTTTGAAAAAGTCTGCCTGCTTTTTAGCTTTATACATGTGCTTGTTTTTTGGTCTATTTATGCCAATTTTATTCCGTATGAGTACAACGGCCTTATCCAGCGATTATGGGCAGTGCTAACTATGGGTTGGTTTGGGTTAGCAGCAAAAACGTTAACGTCCTCCTTAGCCATAGAAAAGCACTGATGAATACAAGCGGTTACCGCAATAGGACTATTTTGGTAACCGCCCAGCTATTCGGGTAATCAAGTAATTTGCCTGTAACTGATAATGGCAAGTAAAGTGTCGTTGTCCTTTCAACCGCTCGGCATAGCACTTATCCAGTTCCAACTCCAACGTTTGCTCCGTTAGTGATATTGCTCGCACCTGTGATTCCTCAAACCCCATGTATTCACCGACATAAGGGAAAACCGCCTTGAACAAACTCTCTTTTGCTGAAAAAGCTAAAGTAATATACTGCTCTGATGTCATACCGGTTTGCATCAACAACCGTTCTTCCTGAGAGCCAACCACATTGGAACGAATGTCTCTGACCACATATTGTGACATCAATGGCTCTACATCAATACCAATAAAATCATTACAGTGGCTAAAAGATACCGCACAAAGTGTCACATTATCACTGTGAGTGATAGAACCGACGATTTTCTGTGGCCAAATAGGATTTCTGTGACAACCAATGCTCACATGTGTATCGCTGGTACCCAACTCAGTCAAAGCTATTTTGGCACAATAACGACCCGCTAAAAACTCTGCCTGTCGCCTTGCCACCGCCCTCCCAAACTCGATAGGGAATACAATTCCCAGTTCAGAAAACAGGGTAGACTCATACCTTGTTACCTGAAACTCTGTTTGGGCAATCACAATATTTGAGACCAACCGAGTAACACCTACATTCCTAATAAAATCATTATCAGCTTCATGCGTCAGCAACTGCTTATTCATTAAAGGCCTCAAGTAATCTTGAGTGCTGGGGCTTTGTCAGTTTGGTCGGGATCCCATGTTTCAGCCCTACTATGATACTGTGGAGTTTATCAATCACGACATAGCGATTGTGATCAATGAAGAAATGATCACCTTTAACGTAGTGTATCTCGGTTTGATAAGAGGTAAGCTGCTCCCATGCTGCAAGTTGCGATGAGGTAACCTCATCATCAGCGTCCCCCCCAAGTACGGTTATAGGACAGTGAATTTTGATTTCTGGACTCTGATATTTATAGGCAATTCTAAAATCAGCTCTGAGCAGTGGTAGCAAAAACTGAATAAGCTCTAGGTTATCTAATACCTCTTGAGGCGTGCCATTGAGATCTTTTAGCTTTTCTATGAACAAGTTATCCGGCAATGTATGGAAGTCACTATCCAGCGCACAAATATTCGCCGCCCTACTTCCTGAGGCAATGAAGTGTTGAGGGCCGTCAAAACCGCTTGCTTCTAAAGCAATTGCTAATGCAAACGCCATCCGGCTCCCCAAACTATGCCCAATGAAAATATATGGCGTTTCAGTAATGTAGTCAGAACACAGCATAAGATCCTTTATGATCTTGTCCATCTCATCAAGCGCAGGTTCCATGATACGGGTGGCACGACCGGGCGGCTGTACCGCCACTAACTCAACGCCATGAGGCATGTGTTCGGCCCAAGGAATATAAGTGGTAGCATTCCCCCCTGCGTATGGGAAACAAAACACCCGCAATCGAGGTTTGAAGACTGGCTTTGGTATTATAAACCACTTTTCTTTAAGCTTTATTTCATTCATAACTAATCACCTCTTTAATGTTGCCATATCAGCTGGTGACCGGCTAGCGTCTTCCACCACAGGGATAACAATTGCCCCTTTTGCCGCATTAATAACTCCGCTCTCCTGTTCCACAGGGACAGCACGCACAATAGAGCCACCGTAATTATCAGCGAAATCAAAGGCCCCCCAGATAAAATGATGGGCACTAGGCTGCTGCGGATAAACACAGGTGGTGCTATGATCCGGTGAACAGTAGGATTGCAGTAGCCAGTCTCCTTCCGCAATGGCTACCTCTAAATCGTCAGCCCATTGCTGCGCAGTAATGAATTTACCTACACGAACATGATCGCCTTTCAAAGATTCGGCTTTTTTCAACACAAGAATGTCTTTGTTTGCCTTGGCATAGTCAGTCAAAGATTCCCCCAGCGAGGAAACGACTTTTACAGCTCCTTGGTTTTCCTGTATACAGGCGTCCATTTTCACTTTACAGCTCCACGGGATGTGCTTTTGGACTAACGTTTGTTCTTGCGGACTTAACTGCGCCAGCACTTTAGGTTCGTGCAAAAGCGCAAATAACAATTTATTACCTACAAACCGATGGGCCAAGGTATCAGGACAGACGATTTGTTCACTTTGGTGACTTTTGAATAACTGCTCGTAAAGCTCGCTCGGCAGCTCAGGATGGTTTACAAAAGCGATGTCCATTTGTTTGCCACCAAAGTAAATAGCGTCATTCTCATCCACTTGAATATTGTTGGTGGACTCTGTTATGGATAACGTGCCTTTGGGAAGATGTTGCTCCTGCAGCATGTTATAGATGAGGTTCAACTGCGATTCTACTTGAAACTTCGTAGAAAAATCAGGAAAAACTGCCAACAACAAAATATTTGGGTTTCGTTGTCGAGCTTTAGCAATAGGTTGCCCCATGCCCACTAAAGCTTGCATAAATTCTATCATCACCTGACGATAGGACAGCCGCCAGTTTTGGGTTTGTGGAAACTGTTTGAACATACCTTCGATAATCACTTTTAGGCTGTCCAGCTCCCATCCTCCCACATTTGAGCCAGCATTAATTTCGAGCAGTTTAGCTTCTTTTTGCTGATATAAATAATCATAGCGCATCAACAACTGTTCTCGTTTAACCGTGTTGCATGTCAGGTTGTTATAAAAGCTAGCTGGCAATTGAAAATAATCAGCGAAAGCCTGCGCATCACCTTCGAACATCAGCTCTAGAGCACGATAGCACAGCGAGGGTAAGGGGCTGGTTATTTCCCGTAGTTGGTCAATTAGCTGTCCATCAACGATTACCGGCCAAGAACCAAAAGCGCATTGATATTTGTTAACAAAGTCTTTTACCTGTTTCTCTTTACAAATATTAAACTTCTGCATTTGCGGTTTACTCACGAGCAAACTGAGGAGCTTGCCATTTAAGGTCGAGTAAAAGTTATCTGCAGTTTGGTTTTGCTCTGTTTCATGCGCACAAACCCGCGTAGGTTGCTGGTCCATTGTGCAATCGGTTTGAATTTTTGTCATATCAAATCAACTCCTTTATTAATCATACGACAAGGAGCAGGATAGCTCCGATATCGTTTGATGTACGTATAATTCGCGGGTACTAAAACTAGGAAGATTGCGCTTCTTCAATTCCGACATAATGCGCATGGCGTATAATGAGTTCCCTCCTAAATCAAAAAAGTTATCATTAGCAGAGACTTCACACCCAAGTACCTCCCGCCAGATGGCAATCATTTGTTGCAACATCTTATCTGCATTGCTTTGAGAGCGACCATTTGACTCGCTATGAGCAGTGTTTTTTCTATCACTAGCTTCTGATTGAGACATCTGTGCAGCGGTTTGCTCGTGTGCAACTGGCTCGTTTGCTGATGCCGAGTTTATGATTCGCTCAGGAAGGGCTTTTGTATCTAGTTTTCCGTTCGCGGTTAACGGGAACTCACTAACTCTATGCCACTTTGTAGGCAACATATACTCTGGTAGAGTTTGCGCAGCCAGTTGTTTCAGAGGTGTCAGATCTTCACAATGAGTTTGTAAGTATGCTTCTAAGCGGGCAGAAGCAGCATCCTGTTTCTCGGGTTGCTGCAATAAAACAGCAGCACCTTGAACATCAGGTAGCCCCAACAATGTGTGGCGGATCTCTCCTAGCTCAATGCGGTAACCTCGCAGTTTTACTTGTTGATCCAGACGCCCAAGGTGCTCTAAAGAACCGTCAGGCATTAAGCGCCCCTTATCACCACTGCGATACAAGCGATTACCAGAACGAAGAGGGTCGTCAACAAATTTTTCTGCGCTAAGCTCTGGCTTGCCGTGGTACCCCAGAGCAACACCAGCACCGCCTACACAAATTTCCCCAGCTAATCCTGGCGGCAAGGGGTTCATCTTTTCATCCATGACATAACAATACCAACTTGGCAGTGCTGTACCAACGGACTTGCTTCCCGCAAGCGCATCCTGACGAGTGACATCATGCCAAGTCACATGAACGGTAGTTTCGGTAATACCAAACATATTCACCAGACGACACTCTAACTCTGAGTAGCGTTGCATCCAAGGTAGTAGAGCCTTAGCATCTAGCGGCTCTCCACCAAAGATAACCAGACGAACGTCACATGCTCGCGAGTGCTGGAACTCTGCTTCTATAAACTGATAAAAAGCCGACGGAGTTTGATTTAGCACTGTCACCTTTTCATCTACCACTAGTTGATAAAAAGCTTCAGCAGAGCGAGATACCCAATAAGGGACTATCACCAGCTTGCCACCAGTTAACAAAGCCCCCCAAATCTCCCACACTGAGAAGTCAAAAGCTGTTGAGTGAAATAATGTCCAAACATCTTGACCACTCAGGGAAAAGTTATCTTTGGTGGCCGCTAATAAACTGATCACATTGCGATGTGGTACCATCACACCTTTAGGTTTACCGCTGGAACCTGAGGTATAAATCATATAGGCCGCCTGCCCAGCATCAGAGCTACTTGATTGAACTGGCGCATTTGATTGTGTAGAGGCTGCAAGTGTAAACGCCTCAAGACTCATGATATTGGTCTCTTCACACGACGGACACTCCCCAATGACCAGTGCCATTGCAGCATCCGCTACCGTGTATTGTAGACGCTCAGCCGGATAGCTGGGATCCATCGGCACATAAACGGCACCTGCATGCATTGTAGCCAACATCAATGCGATTAATTGAGGAGAGCGCATCACACAGATACCTACTTTATCACCCGGTTTAACGCCAGCTTCTTGCAATGCCCGAGTATATTGATTAGCGAGCATCTGCAACTCGCCATAGCTAACTTGTTGGCTTTCCAAGGTGAGCGCAACAGCATCAGAGTTGCATTTTACCTGTACTGAAAAAGCCTGTTCGATACGTAATTCGCGACTTCCCTGAGTATTTTCTGCATCATCGGATACATTGTTCAACAGGGCCATATCTGCACTCAATCGATCTTTATCTATAATGCTCAGTTCAGCGTAACTGAGTGCCCGATGTTCGGTAGCTTGTTTACTTAAACGCTCTTCATTAACAATCTGTAATGCCACATTATTTATACAATCAACTAGGTTCTCTACACCAGTCTGATCGTAATGAGCAGTGTCAAAATTGAATACCAAAGCAACACCGGTTTCTAATGGCTGCGCTTCTATGCTCAACGGTAACGGCGGCGCGAGATAAGGGTAATAATGTTGCTCAGCAAAAACCTCAGATGGTTGCAATAACCACGTTCCCCAAAATACTCCAATGCTAACCGTATCCGTATCCAGCCTATCGCGAGGACAAGATACAGCGCTTTGCCAAGCTTCTAAAAGCCGTTCACCTTCTTGGGTGATGCTGCTTTTGGGTGACGAAATCGCTAATGGTATCAACCTAAGCCTGTCACTTGTTTGCCTAGCACTTTTTGGATCAGTTTGAACAAGCTCAGCCCCCGCTATAACAGGCGAGCTTTCACCATAAAACACTGTCAGTACCCGCGCCACGGCAATCAGCAAAGTAGCCAAATTCTGCGCCCCTGGGATAAAAGCTCGATGCTGTTCATATATACATTGAGCCCCAGTATGGCGTGTATCCTCGACATCAACAGGATCTAGTTTTGCCCAGCTGGCTACCGGAGAGCCATACCCTGGGATTTTTACAGGTGCTAAATCAAGGAAATGGGGAGCGCTTATGCCCGCTTGTTGAGCAGGTTCGCATGCAACTATCTTTTGTGCCAGTTGCTGGAGTTCGCCACAATATACTAGGGGGTTCGCACTAATGATAATGAGATCTGCAATTCCATCAGAAAAGGTAAGAAGCACAACTCTGGTTTCACAGCTTACAAGACGGCTTATAGGCTGTGATAGATGCTTTTTGACATACTCTTCTGCAGCCTCAGTATGACTATAGCTATGACAATGATCAATGTGTACCGTCGTAGCCCTTTGTGACAGTTTGTCTTGTTCACCTTGAACGCTTGCAAAAGGTCTTTTGTAATAATTAAGCATTGCTCGGATAACATCTTGCTCATGAATGCGGCAACGCAGTGCTCGGCATTGGACAAGGGGGTAGCAAGCCTTTTGCGAGCTGGTAACTGGTGAGTTAGAAAATAAGGTATGTTGCATTAAATACTCCCAAACTACCTGATGGAAAACCCAGCATCAACTGTAATGTTGCTGCCGGTTACTCGCACAGATTCATCCGAAGCCAACCACACAGCCGCATTCGCAATATCGATTGGCTCCACAAGCGCATTCATGGGTTGAGACTCAATAAACGAAGATTCGTATTCTGTGCTATCTATTTGTAAAGAGCGGGCGATCTCTGCCAGCATCTCTCCCTCTTCACTCTGAGAATCTCGTACTGAGCCAGGACTAATCGCATTCACCCGTACTTTTGACGGCGCATAATCCAGCGCAGCGGCTTTAGTAAGGCCAATCACACCATGCTTTGATGCCACATAGCCCGCAAAGTATCGGTAACCCACTATGCCCGCGGTGGAGGCAATATTGATGATACTGCCCTGCTGTTGTTCCACCATGAATTTCCCTGCCGCTTTCATCAATCGCCAAGCACCGGTTAAATTGATGTCCAGCATGAGCTGCCAATCTCCTTCACTGGTGTCATGTAAAATCTTGCCTGACGGTGATACAACTCCGGCATTGTTGAGTAAAACATCAATACGCCCAAAGCGCTTAACAGCTTCATAAATAGCTTCATTCACCTGTCGAGCATCTCTAATGTCCACATTCATGGTAGTCACAATCGATCCATGCTGTCTGCATAACTGTGCGGTATGCTGCAATTGACTTTCAGAGCCCAAGTTGTAGGGTACCCCAGGTATGTTCTGTGCTACATCCAACAATACGAGGTTGGCACCATTGGCACTGAATTGTTGGGCACAGGCACGACCTAAACCTCTGGCCGCCCCCGTGACGATAATTGTTTTATTGACAAGTCTCATTTATCTACCCTGACTAGTTTAGTGATAGCTCAATGGCGTTTAATAGATCTGCTGGAGTATCCACAAAAAACATGTGTCCACCAGGCATTTCCCCACAGCGTAAAGACTGCTGTGTAGCCTTCTGCCAGCCTAAGAGCTGTTCACGACTTACCAACTCATCGTCTATGCCTCGCAAGGCGATGATATCCAGCTGGATACCTTGCGAGAAATCAGGCTTATAGCTCTCGTGCATCGCTACATCCGCTCGAAGGGTAGGCAATAGCAGTTCCCGCATAAAAGGATCCGTTAAAGCAGGATGGGTGTACCCTGAAAAAGTCGCAACCTGCTGTAAAAAGGCATCATCGTCCAAACCAGTTGCGCGAGCCTCTCTAGGATTCCACGGATCTGGGGAGCCGCTCACAATTAAGCTTTGCAACGACAAAGGAATCGCTTGTTTAAGTATTTGATGAGCTACTTCAAAGGCTAATACCGCTCCTAAACTGTGACCGAACAACACCGTTGGCAGGCTGTTGTCAACTAATTCGGGGATTTCTTGTGCTATGTCCTTAGCAGCCTGAACGACAGAGGTATAACAAGGTTCACTGAAGCGCTTTTCTCTGCCTAACAGCTGAATCGGCACTAGATTGAAGTACGGGTTCAGACCTGACCAAGGCGCGAAAAAAGACGCCCCGGCACCAGCAAAGGGTAAGCACACTAGATTAACTTTCTGCTGGCTCATAATTTAATCCCTCCTCAATGAATAGTTCGGCATCCTGAAAGCAATTGCACGCAGGGGCAAAATACAGGCGAGTACTGTGGTTAACAGGATTACGATCACCGTAAACAGTGTTGGCAAGATGTACACAGGCAACGAGAAGTCAAAGTACTCTTTGGCAAAAAAGTAGACTGCAGCGGCTAACAGCATGCCTATGAATAACCCCATGACTGTAGCAACACTATTATCCTTCAATACTAACTTTATAATGCTGTTGGGCTTGGCACCAATGGCCATGCGAATGCCTAATTCATTTTGTCTGAGTTTAACGCCATAACTGAGTACACCGAAAATTCCCAGCGCAGCCAGTAATAAAGTCATCACCGCCAACATGATGGTGATCGCTATTACCACATAGTCTTTTAGTAGCAAATTGTCATAGGCGTCTTGCACATTACTGTACGAGTATAATGAGAAGTTGCCGTTTACTTGCTTAACCAGCTGATTGATTTGCGATTTGTTTAACATCTGTCCAGGCTGCATTTTGACAATAAAGTTAAAGCCAGTGGTACGAGTGACATACACTCGGAACGTCGACGAACTACGAGGAATACTGATATCTCTCACCACACCAATCACAGTGTAGGGATCAGGTTTATTTTGCCAATAATAGCGTTTACCCAAAACATCTCCGCCAGGCACTAAATGGTTTGCTAAAGTTTCATTCACGATAATGTTGTTACTGGTATCGCGCACTTCCTCACTGGAGAAGTTGCGACCTTTTATCAAAGGCAATTCCATAATAGAAAAGTACTGATCATCCACCAAGTTGGTATTCGGTGACAATCGACCATCACCGGCCTGATTGAGGGCCAATAGTGATGTCCAATCGCTAGTCATCATCGGGGCAAACAGCGTGTTACTAACATTCTCAACACCGGCTTGCTGTAGCAAAACTTCACGAACACTTTCAATATACTGAATGCGCTCATCTCGGCTAAATTGTTGTGTCCCCGAACCTAAGGTAAAGTGTATTCTGTTTTCGGTAGCAAAACCGGAAGGTTTGCTTATGACTTCGATAGAGTTATTCAGCAAGTTTAAGATGCTGAAGATCAATACCGACGCCAACGCAATTTGGCTGGCTACTAGCAAATTTCTCGTAGTTTTCGAGATCTGCAACCCGGTACCTTTACCACTACTTTGCATGAAACCATTGAGTTTGCGGTAATCCAAGGAGCGACAAACAATAAAGGCAAAACAAATAGCCAACAGCACCGTCAGCACAAGAGCGAAGATCAGGCCTTGCGCTCCTAGCGCTAGTTCATCAATACGAGGGAGCACACCAGCTGTAAAATGCCTTAACAAACTGCTCACTACTGTTTGCACCAGCAAAGCAAACAGGCCTGAGAAACCCACCAATACTAGGTTCTCTGCCAATACTGTACCAAACACTTGTTTTGGTCCGGCTCCTACCGTTGCCTGTATAGCCAACCTGCGCTGATTTTCCGCGGCTCTTGAAAGCAGTAAGTTACCCACGTTAACGCAAGCAATAAACAGTAATGAAATACTTCCAGCGAATAGCATTAATGCAGTGCGATAGCTATCTCCAACAATTAACGTTTTGAACGATTGCACATCAATATTGATACGAGCGTTTTGTAAAAAGCCCACCCCTACAGTTTCTTGCTTGAACCGCTCGTTCAGCACTGTCGACAACTGTGCACTGGCTTGTTCAGCCGTCACATCAGGCTTTAAACGCCCAACAAAACGCAGCGCTCCAGTGGCCGATTGCCAATCTTTTCTAAAAGCTTCATTCCAATCATTAAACTCCCAAGGCACCCAGATATCGGCTACGGAACTGGTATTGAAGATACTCGGTTCCACAAAGTCTTCGGCAGCCACTCCCACAATGCGGTAACTTTTGCCTGATAGTTCTACTGTTTCAGTGAGTATATCGTGACGTTGCCCAAATTCTCTTGTCCACAAACGGTGACTGATAACTGCAACAGGCTCATCCTCAGTACTAAAAGCAGAGCCTATTTCCATAGCCATCCCCACCAAAGAAAACCATTGTGCAGAGCTATGCACCACAAAAACTCTAGGCTGGTCAGTTAAATTTAAAATAACCGTTTCTGCATAGTTAAGAATGGCGCTGGATTCAAACACCGTTTGCTGCTTTTGCAACAACTCAACACCGGGGTAAGGATAAAAGCCATTTAAGTTGAGCTTATCGCCGTCGTAACGCTGCCCAACGGCAACGTGCAACTGTTCGGAATCAGGGTAAGGCAGTGGTTTAACAAGCAGTAGATAGCTCAAAGCAAACATACTCAACAAGGTACCAATAGCCAGACCAAGAGTGATCACAACAGGCAGGCTTAGTCCTGGGCGGTTGAGCACATTTTGCAGGCCGCACTTTAGTTCATAACGCCAATTCATGCTATCTCCTCGTAATTCTGAGTACCAAAGTTGATTTGTCCGTCAAATAAGGACAATTTGGTTTTTGCCATATCGGCATAGCGAGGATCATGCGTTACCATGCAAATAGTTGTGCCTTGCTGGTTTAAGGTATCTAGCAATTGCATGATCAGCTCACCATTTTTGGAATCCAGATTCCCCGTTGCCTCATCTACCAGTAAAATGGCAGGCTCAGTTACCAATGCTCGGGCAATTGCGATGCGCTGTTGCTGTCCACCAGAAAGTTGATTAGGTTTGTGATTAATGCGATGACCCATTTCCACTTTTTTCAAGCTATCTTCTACTCGAGCGCGAATGGTATCGTCGCTAAGTTGCTCGTCGCTATAACGCAATGGTAGGGCTACGTTTTCAAAGACTGACAGTTCGTCAATAAGATTAAATTGCTGGAAAACGAAGCCTATTTTTTTATTTCTGACTTGAGCGGCGTCAGCCAAAGAAAGTTCCGTCACATCTTGACCATCCAATATATACTCACCACCAGACGGGGCATCCAACAGTCCCATGATGGTCAATAGCGTGGATTTACCACAACCAGATGGACCAGAAATTGATACGTAGTCGCCTTTAGCTATTTCCATGTCCAACTCTTTGAGCGCATAGGTTTCCATTGTCTCGGTTGAGTACATCTTAGTGATATTGCGCATTTTGATGATAGGTTGTCTCATGATTCAAATTTCCTAATTAAATAATTTTGATAGTCTCAGCCGAGCGATAAGCCGAGGTGTCCGACAATACAACTGTAGAATTGCTGGAGATTGGAGATAATAATTGAATGTACTGCCCTGAGGCCGCACCAAACTTCATGGTGTGGCGCTGCGCACTTTGGCCATCCTCTAAAAGCAAGAACACCACTGCCTCAGAATAGGCAGAGACATTTGCTGGGCGCTGCACATAGTAAGTGTTAGGAATATTTTCGGTCACGATTGTGGCGTCGATGCTCAAGTTCGATCTGGCACTACTTGGTAGTTCACCGATAAGCTTGGCTTCCACCGTGACAGTGCCTTCTTCCACAGTAGGATCAATGCGCTTAATTTGCCCCATTATTTTGTCGGCGCGAGTATCTATGATAGCTTCCTGACCTACAGCGATAAATTCTGCTTTGGCCTGAGGCACTTTGATAAGGGCCACTAAATCCTTCGTGCTGCCTAGCAACACTAGCTTGGCCCCTGCGGTAATGCTTTGCCCCAATTCAATATGCAGTTTTTGCAAGACCCCTGACATACCAGCAC
This sequence comes from Pseudoalteromonas sp. TB41, assembly GCF_000497975.1. NCBI lineage: Bacteria > Pseudomonadati > Pseudomonadota > Gammaproteobacteria > Alteromonadales > Pseudoalteromonadaceae > Pseudoalteromonas > Pseudoalteromonas sp. TB41. The sequence continues at coordinate 157,422 of NZ_AUTH01000087.1, forward strand.
GCACGGTTAAGTTATCGAACCGACGTTGAATGGTTTGCTGCTTACCTTCGCTTTGCTTGATAAGCTCTTGTTGGATGTTGATGGCTTCTTGATTTACCTGTTTCAACTGCTCAAGGCGGTTTTGGTAAATATCTATTCGCTTATTTAGCTGCTCCGATTTGAGTAAAGTTTCCTGATAATCCAGTTGACTTACAATGCCCTCTGCCAGCAGTTTAGTTTGTGCTCCAAGGCGAGCGTTGGTAGTAGCATATTGAGCGCGGATCTCTTCCAGCCCAGCTTCCTCTTGCAATACCTCACGTTTATGCTGCAAGATCAGTTGACGTAGGGTCGCTTTTCGCAAAGCCAATTCCTGCATCGCTGTGTTTAACTCCTGCTCTAATTCGGGATTGCTCAGGCGTAAAATCACACTGTCGGGTTCTACCAGAGCGCCTGGTTTTAGAACAATTTCTTCAACCGTTGCATTACTTAAACTAGTAAGCAGTTTTTGTTCACCTGAGCGAAGGTGTCCGTATCCTGAGACTTCCACTGAAAATGCACCATAATGCACTTTACCGATGAGTATGGAGTCTTTTTCCAGTTGTATGTCATCCTCATTACTGCTTTGAATCATCAAAGCAGCAAAAACCATAGCTAACACACCCAGCGCCACGTGAAAGTAGCGTGAGTTCAATTTCTTAGCCGGCTTTTTTGGGGTTTTGGCTATATCCATGCTGTTTCTCCATTAATTAGTTCTATTTAAGTCGGCACTGGGTTTAACCATACCTACGAGTATCTTACGGTTCCCAACAAACGGCTCTCTACCATGAGTAAACTTCAGATTATCCAGCAACAGAAGATCGTTCTTTTGCCAATCGAAGCTACGCAAGTTACGTTCATAGGTTTGTCTTATCTGTTGCAAATACTCCAAAGGAATGGGACTGCCATCACCAAAATAAGCATTACGCGGTAATCCTTTTTCCCCATATGACTGTAACAACGCGTCCTGCTCAGCTTGCGCAAAGCTGCTAACATGAAAAAGATGGGCTTGGTTAAACCATATCCGCTCTTGCGTCTGGGGGTGAATTTGTACCGCTGGATTAACTTGGATGGTACGTAAGCGATCACCCGGCAACCAGATGAAACGCAAACTGTGAGCCTGACAATAGGCTTCTACGTCTTGCTTCTCAGTCGTCTGGAAGACTTCTTGCCAAGGCAAGTCAACATCTCCGTAGTTACGCACATACATAACGCCCTTTTCCTCGAAAGCCGATACAATCTCCCTAGGCAACTGTCGATAGATTTCACGGCTATCACAAATGGGAGTACGCCCTCCTTGTTCAGGCTCAATTAGACACAAAAAGCCTAAATAATCAGGCCAGCTATCGGAGTACGCATTTTCATTGTGCTGCTGAATTACTTCATCGCAGCTGTACTCAGTCGCCGTGTATACATTGCCTTTCATACCGGTACGAGGCGTCGAACGGTAACGATATTCCAAAAGTTCAGAGTCAAACAGATTGGTCAATACTTCGCTGAACTTCTTGCTACTGTTAACTTTTAAACCTCGCAGTAACACCGCACCGTGTCGTTGCAACAATTCCAATACCTGCTGGCGATGCTGCAATGCCCAATCTTGTATCTTGATGGCACCTGTATTTATATTAAACACGATAGGGGTATCGTCAGAGCACACACCAGCTGAAGCTTGTGCAACATAGCTCGGCGATGCCGATGAATCCCTATCTAAATCAGTGGTTAACCTTTCCATAGCGTTACCCTATAACCAGATCGTTGCGCTGAATGGGATCTGCCTGCAAAAACATAATGCGGCGCTCCCCTTCGAACGGTCTGCGAGAGTGGGCGGTGATGAGGTTGTCTAACAATACCAAGTCGCCTTTTTGCCAACTAAAGTCGACAGTTTCTTCCAAATACGCCTGACGTAGTAACGTCAGTACATCATCTTCAATGCGGCTACCGTCCCCGTAATAGGTGTTATTCGGCAGACCTTCTTCTCCACAAATGCTCAGCAAAGCTTCACGAACACTTTCTGGCAAAGTGGAGTAATGGAAAAAAGTAATATGGTTAAACCACGACCGCTCTCCTGTTACAGGATGCTTTAATGCTGCTTCTCGTATTTGACGTGTGCGCAAGTGCTCATCAGACATCCACTCCACAGCTATGCCTGCTGCATGGCAATAATCCTCAACGTCCTGTTTACGAGTAGTTTTAAACGCCTCTTGCCAGGTCATTCCTATTCCCGTGCCATAGTTGCGAACGTACATCCATTTCTTTTCTAAAAACCGAGAAACCACATCCGCAGGCAACCTTTGATATATGCGACGACAATCGGCTAGGGGGGTTTGACCCCCTACCGGCGAAGGCTGATCGCAATAAAAAAACAACTTATTAGGAAAACTCTGCATGTAGGAGTTTTCATTGTGTAGGAAGATGTTTTCATCACTGCGATAATCAGTGGAAGTAAAAACATTGCCACTAATCTTGCTTCTAGGAGAGCTTTCTTCCACGTTGTTAAAAGTAACATCACTCAGTTTTCCAGCGGCTTGTTCAAATTCCGCTGCGCTCATGTGTGCAAACCCGCGAAATAGAATGGCACCATGCAAAGGTAGCTTACCGCTCGCTGCCTCTGCGTTCTGCTCCAACCATTGCAACAAGTCGTCACCGCTTGCTGGCGCATTGATGACAAGGGGTAATGGGTATTTTTTCGACGCCTGTTCATTCATTACGACTTACTCCTTGCTGGCAACATCAGCTTGTCTCACTGACAGTTGGAACAGATTACCGAATACAGGAAAGAGCTTAGGTACTTGGCGCAACTCTAAAGCATTCGCAGCAAGTTTGAGTCTATCCTCTGATTGAGGTAACTCACTCTTCCAACTAAGAGTTAATTGATTCACACCTTCGTTTAATAACTCTGCCGCCATAGTGATGGTTTGTGTTTTCCATCGCTTACCAGCTTGAATTTCGGCTATGATTGCGCCGTTACACAACAACTTCACTGGCAGCTCTGAGGCTAACTGAACACCTAGGCGTAAAGTGGCCGTAAGTAATAAATCACGATCATTTCTAGCGACAAAACTAAAATGGTTTTGCAGGTCATAAGCCTGAAAATATGCAGGTGTACCGCCTTCATTGCCTTTACCCGTTTGAGCATTCGATATAGCAGTGCTATGAAAGAATGGGTTTAACAGATCTGTCGCTTGTTCGTTCACCTGCAAATTCGACAAACGGGTTTCTAGTAGTCTCTGGCCAGCTTTGATCCCTCGTTTCTCTAAAGCACTGGTCATCGCATCGAACAACACTTTGTCGAAGCACTTGAACTCCATATTAAATAGGTAACGCTGCAAATTCGGTGAGACTTGTTCCATTAATTGCTCAGAGGCTTTATGCATCCATAACGGTAAATCACTACGAGTTTGCACCTCCATAAACAACTGCATTACCTCTGCAATCGCTTGATCTTTCTCCAGAGCCTGCTCGCAGAAGTACTCAACCAGTTCAGCACTTTGCCCCCAATGAGCATTGTGGATAGCCGCCAGAAAGTGTCCTTCAGACTCGGTTTGCAGGCTAATGTCCGTGGATTTTCCCATTAGCGGCTGCAACTCGAAGGTCTCTCCAGCCCAAAGTTTGATATGATGACTAGCAATAGCTGCCATGGCGACTTTGATGCCTTCACTGCTTAGGTGACAGTAATCTAAAAACAGTTCTCTACCTGGTAACTTATTTTCACAAGCATTGCTGTCAGCATTTAAGTACTGACTAAATACCTCAGGTAAATCAATAACATGCTGTTTATTTAACGATACTTCAGCTTTCAATGTATTACTGCTGACAGATAACATACGAGGTGAGTTACTGCGCATAAAATCCCAACATGCTGCATCACAGGCAGCCTGCAAATGAACACGGCGCTTTTGTGTTTCGCCTTGTTGTTCGTATACTTCAGCCAGCAGATAATGAGTTACTGAACAATTCTCTTCATCCAGCACCAACATCTGATTCGCCAACTCTTGTGCTCTGTCAAATTTAGCCTCATGAATAGCTGCAGTTGCCTGCGCATATAGCTCCTGCCATTGCTGATTTCGGCCAGTAACTAACCAAGGTGCATTGCTAGGTGGATCGCGCCAGTCTTGTAGACAAAACTCAGGAATTACCCAACTAACGGGAATGTCATTCTTGCCGTATAGGTCATCAACTTTGTCTACCAGCGCTTTAATATCGGCCTCTAAACAGGTTTCAATTTGACGACGAAAACCACTAACGCCTTGCTCTCGTAATCCATCAGCAAGGGTAGCCAGCAATGGTGCGTCCTGATTAGCCCCCACGCCCCAGTTATTACCTGCAAAGATGACCAATGCATCAGGGTTTAAGGCGACAGCTGCTTCGGCTAGTTCTGAAATTGTGGTGAGATCAGCGTTGGTTCTGGCCAAATCAACAACTTCCACTTCTTCTTCTCCAAAACGGGACTGCAAAATACTCTGCAATACCTGAGCAGGCGTATACATAGGGTCGTACAAGAATCCACGTGCAGCTGACTCACCCAGATAGACAATGCGTTTTTTCTGAGTTACCGCTTCAATACGTGGGTTTTGAGCCCACATAGGCCAAACATCGGCCATGGCAGGATCTCGCTCATAGGCAGCAGATTCAACGCCTTGCTGTTTATCTTGGTCTGCAAGTTTCCAAATACCTATGTGGTTGTGCTGTTTGCTATTCTTTTTAGGAGCTGTATCACCAGGTTCAAGACCTAATTGTCTGAGCAGGTGCACCAGCTCTTTGCTTTCTTGATGCTGCATCATATTAGCCAGACGATCAGCGCGATTAATGTGTGCTTTAGTGATCTCTTTCATTAGAATTCCTGCCTTATAAAAACGTGTAAACAAGGTGACCCGGCGCAGCATTTTTGCGAGGTGGTACCACCGGGGTATTTTCAACTGCTCGACGCCACATAGAGGGAATATCATCTTGAGCAATCACGAAATCATCCAACACCAAAATATCGATATTGGCGCGAATGAAACAGATAATGCATTCCACGGCACTAGTAACTATGGGTTCACCACGCACGTTGAATGAGGTATTGAGCAAAATAGGACAGTCTGTTAATTCATCGAAACGGTTGATCAATTCCGCAAACCGCGGGTTAATATCGGGATTGACTGTTTGCACACGAGCTGAATTGTCAACGTGCGTAATAGCGGGTAAATCCAGCAACGACGACACTTGACAGGTAGCTAACATGAAAGGAGACGGAGCTGCTAATTCAAAATGTTCAAGGGACTTATCCAGAGCCACTACCGGTGCAAATGGACGGAAATCTTCGCGCTTTTTCACCAAAGCATTGATGCGTGCGCGCATATCCGGTACTCGGGGATCGGCAATAATAGAGCGAGCACCCAGTGCTCTGGGACCAAACTCCTGACGTCCCTGACACCAGCCGACTACTTTGCCCTGCGCCAACTGCTCTGCGGTATAAGCTAATAGGGCAGATTCATCATGGCGAAAATCTAAGTGCTTAACTCCTGATTGTTTAAGTACTTTTTCGATGTCTTGAAGGTTGTTTCCAGGCCCTAGATAAACCTGTTGCATTTCACTGAAGCCATTGCGATGACCCGTAAGCTCCACGTGCGCTAGAGCCGCCGCACCTAGGGCTGTACCGGCATCTCCTGCTGCGGGTTGTACAAATAAGTTTTCGTAAGGACCCTGTGCCAAAATTTTACCATTGGCCACACAGTTAAGTGCCACACCGCCTGCCATACACAAATTCTTGCTTGGCACTTTACTGTATAGGTATTCCACCTTTTTAAGCAGCATCTCTTCGAGCACCACTTGCAAGCTTTTCGCTACATCTTTATGAAACTGGGAAAGCTCAGACTCTCGCTCTCTCGGTGGCTGACTCATCAGTTCCACAAGCGCATCGGAGTACATACTATCTGTTTGTAGAAAGTTAAAATAAGTTTGATTTAAGTGATACTGGCCATTTTCGCCCTCTTCCACTAGATGACGTAGCTTGTCTGCATAGATAGGTTCACCGTATGGTGCCAAACCCATGACCTTGTATTCACCACTGTTGACCTTAAAGCCCAAATAACTGGTAATGGTACTGTAGAATAGACCAATGGAATCAGGGAAAGTGACTTCTTCAAACAATTCCAACTTTTCTTTGTCACCACGACCATATGTAGTGGTTGCCCACTCACCAACACCATCAACAGTCAAGACGGCAGCATCATCAAATCCTGAGTAATAATAGCTACTGGCCGCATGAGATAAGTGATGTTCGAAGTAAACGATTTTCCCATCGAACCCAAGGGTTTCACGCATAATTTCTTCTGGTGTGGGAGCTGTTAGGTTAGCGAATACTTCCTGACGTCGCTTACTATCAGCCCCATCAATGCTACCCATCCACAACTGTCTAGACAGCTTCTTTTCAGGCTGCTCATAATATGCAATACAGTCAACCTGATCGATGCTGATGTCATTCTGCGCTAAGCAATATTTAAGGCTTTGAATTGGAAAGTTTTTGTCGTTTTTGACCCGACTAAATCGCTCTTCTTGCGCCGCTGCAAGTAACTCACCATTTCGCAAAATACAACAAGCGGAATCATGGTAGCCAAACGACAGTCCAATAACTATTAAGTCTTGCTTTTTCATTTTTATATCCTAAGTTCAAACGGCATTGGTACCGTTGGCTAAAATTTATGGGCTTGCTCATCTTGCAAATATTCAGATGACAGGCCTTGCTTTGAAGTCGCTACACTGATAGCCAAGTTATGTAACGTCAGCGCCCTTACCTTTTGCGCCGTATCCAATAGATATGGAGGAAATAGGATGTCATCCTGCCCATCTACAATCGGAGGTGGCACAATGGTACGAAGCTGACTACGGGTCAGTTTTTCCCAATTGCACCAAGGCGGAACATCACCGACTTTTTCCCAATTGACATGGCGCTGGTACAGATCCACATTGAAACCAGCCTGTTGAGGCTGATATTGTCGTGATGCGATGCGGCTTAATAGCAATGCCCGCAACCCTTTTTTGATCCAAGTAGCGTCACCCTTAATGCCAGGCAAGGAAGTTTTACCGATATTTTCGGCCACTATTTCTACCACTTCGTCTATAGATTTAGATTCCAGACTTACCCAGTTCAAACTAGGCAGCGACAGGTTAAAGCGAGAGCGCAAATAGCCTGCCAAGAACTGATATCGACAGCGCTCGTCACTATCAAAACCCACTATATGCTCACCAAACAGCGCAAGACCTGCGACCTCTTTTCCTTGGCTCTCAAGTTGATATGCCGTTTCAAACGCCAAAGGACCACCGGAGCAGTAGCCCATTAAATAATAAGGACCACTGGGCTGCTGAGCTTGAATGATATTACTGTGGTAATAAGCCAACTCGCTGAGACTGCGATAATTAAACTGCCTGTGCAGTACTGGATCTTCCAGTCCAATAAACGCAGCCATATCCGAAAGCTCATTAGCCAGTCCCTTGTAAAAGCTGACACCACCGCCTGCCGTGTGCAGACAGAACACTTTGTGTTCTGACTGACTTTGGTTTAACTGAATAACGGTCTGTGAAGACTCCCCCGAACTACCGTATTTCACAGAGCCTCCTCAAGTGCCTGTGCGATAGCCGCAATGGTCTGATGTTTCCAGATAAGAGCAACATGTAAGTCCAGTCCTTCTGCCTGACAGGTTTCGGCTACTTGTAAAGCCAGCAACGAGTTGCCACCCAAATCAAAGAAGTTACTGTGTACCGACTCCACTGGCTGTGGCAGCACCGCTCCCCAAATAGCCGCCAATGTGTTTTGAATTGTGCTCTGAGGCATGACATTTTCCTCTGCAGCAGGTGAGTCAACGGCTGAGTTCTCAGCTGCTAGTCTCTTCTCTTGCTCGCATACCTCATCAAACAGTGTCACTTCCTCGTCATTTAGGATTGCAATCTGACTCAGCGTTTTCACTTCCATCAGCTGCTCAAGTACTGCTTTTAAATGATTCAGCATCATGCCAACACTACTGTTGGCAAAACGTTCCACGTTATAGCCACAGTTAATTACTAGAGAGTTTTTCAAGGTGACAATAAAGGTCAATCCATAATTGGTTTGCTCGTCGGACTCCAATCCCTCTACTGTTATAGGCAACTGCTCTGCATTGACAGCTTCTTGAGCCTCAATGGGGTAGTTCTCAAACGCCAGCAAGCAGTCAAATAAAGATTGGTGACCTTTTAGCGCAGTTTGCTTATGGATGTCCGTCAGTCCCAAATAACCAAAGTGGTTGCTATCATTAAATTGTGTCTGCAACTGTTGGGCAGCTTCCATCACCGACCATTGCTGATCAGGGTTAATACGCACCGGTACAGTGTTGATAAACATGCCTACCATAGACTCGATATCAGATACCTGTGCCGGACGACCAGAAATAGTGGCCCCAAATACAACATCCTTAGTACCGCTGTAAGCTTGCAATACCAGTCCCAACCCCAGTTGCAGCAAGGTATTAACTGTTGTACTTCGGCTTCTAGCAAACTGCTCAAGTTGTGCCGTAAATGACTCGCCTACATCTAGAGTTTGCTTGCGATAACCCTGCTCTTCGCTGACTTTAATTTTGTCCAACAACAAGGGGGTCGGCTGCTCAAAGCCGTTGAGATAATCACGCCAATAGTTAACACCCTGCTGCTGATCTTGTGAGGTCAACCATTGGATGTACTTTTGATAAGGTACCGTATTCGCGTCGGGAACAGACTGTCCTTGAAGTAGAGCCTGATAAGTGTTCATCACCTCTTTGTACACCAACGGTGTACTCCAACCATCCATGATTGTATGGTGGAAGCTCCAAAGCAGCTGAAAGCGTCGTGGCGCTAATTCAAACACAGCCAGACGCATCAGAGGCGCGTTGGCTAAATCAAAACCTTTCGCTTTGTCCTGACGCTGATAAGTAGTAAAACGCGTATGCTTTTCCTGTACAGCTAGGTCGGACCATACTTCCTGATGCCAGTCTAGTTTGACTTCTTTGCTCACTAACTGATGAAGACTTTCACCACTGCCGACAAAGGCCGTGCGGAAAATATCGTATTTTGCCAGAGCGCTTTCCCAAGACTTGCGGAATAAGTCGGTTTTCAGTTCACCATTAAATACCAAAGTGACCTGAGAAACGTAAGCCGAATATTCCAACGCACTGTGGAATATCATGCCCTTTTGCATCGGAGTAGCTGGGTATAAATTCTCAATAGCATACTGCGTTTGCAGTTTATCAATCTGTGCCTGAGACAATGTCGCTAATGGGAAGTCACTGCAGGTCAGTACAGTCTTGTGGATGCTTTGGCAATGGCTCACAATTTCCCGAAGCGCATCACTTAACAAGTCAGACAAAGCATTGATAGACTTGTGGCTAAACTGCTGAGAACTAAAGTCAATAATAAATTCAAGCTCACCACCAGCCACCATACCCGTGAGACCCAAACAATGGGCTCGCATACGGTTCGGATCAATAGCATCTCCTGTGTGCTCAGGTGCAACAACAAAGGCGCTCTCAGTATTGACTGATTGATCAAACTGACCAAGGTAATTAAAGGAAATATCCGCATGTTTGAGTGGGGTTAACTGGCGCTGCTCTGAGAGTTCGCATAGCACGCCATAACCAATACCATTGTTAGGAATAGCACGGTATTTGTCTTTTATGGCTTTGATAACACCACTGGTGGTTTCATCTTCGCAATGTAACACCAAAGGATAAGCACTAGTAAACCAGCCCATTGTTTGAGAAGTATCAATATCATCAAATATATCTTCTCGACCATGACCTTCAAGCGTTAACATGAAGACACTTTGTTGCTGCCAGTTACGTAACGCTAGGTACACAGCTGAAAGCAACAACTCATTAATTTTAGTGCCATAAGCGTTAGAACATTGCTTTAGCAGCCCTTCAGTAAGTGCCGCATCCAGCCTTAAGCTAGTCCGTTGAGTGGTGGCATGAGTTGCTTTTTCGTCACTGTCGATATCAAAAGGTAATGTAGGTACATTCTGGCTCTGTTGAGACAGCCAATAATCCAATTCTTTATCAAATACCTCTTCACTGGCTGCCTGATACAGAGCGTCACTCCACTGCTGAAAAGACGCAGTTTTTGATGATAATGCAATCGCTTTGTTCTGTTGTAGCTGCCCGTACGCAAATTCTATGTCTTCTAGCAAGATACGCCACGAAACTCCGTCTACTATCAGGTGATGCGCTACCAAGAACAGTCTGCCTTGTCGCTGTGCCCCGCCATCAAGATAAACGAGTTTAAACAGGGGGCCATCGACAATATTCAGGCTGCGCTGATAAAACTGACAGCGAGCAGTAATGTGCTCAGACCACTGAGCTTCATCGTCAGGTAAAGCTTCTATGACGATACTTTGCTGTAACATGCTGTCAGAATACGGGGTGTAACTGGCTTGCCAGTTTTCGCCACTTTTGACAAAGCGCAACCTCAGAACATCGTGTCGTTGATAAACCGCTTCACATAGCTGACGTAGTTTCTCAGCATTAAAACCCTGTGGAGTAGTTAGCAGTAGCCACTGATTGAAGTGGTTAGCCGCATCAGCATCATCATTAAAGAACTGCTTTTGAATAGGTAATAATTGCAATGTACCTGTGGCTTGTTGATCTTGATCCAGCTTCGATTTAGCGCCTGACTGAGCCGTTGCAGTTTTAGCAACTTTTGCCAGTTCAGCAATGGTCTGTTTATCGAATAACTGTCGGGTGGTGATTTCAATTCCGGCCTTTTTCGCTCGGGCTACGGCCTGGATAGACAAGATAGAGTCACCACCTCTGGCAAAAAAGTTATCGTGAATACTCAGGTTATCCACCTTTAAAAGGTTTTGCCAGATATCGCATAAAGTGCTTTCCAGCGGTGTTCTAGGAGCCGTATTGTCATCCTCGTGTGTCACACCGTTGTACTTACTAGCTAGGAGATTTTTATCTATTTTGCCATTTTGGGTTAATGGATATTGATTTAGCAGTACAATGCTTTTAGGTACCATATATTCAGGCAGCTGCTCTTCAAGGTTATCTTGTAATGCAGCACAAAGCGTATTAACTGAACGCCATTTTTCTTCGTTTCTTACGATAGTGGGTGTATGGTCTCGTCCGCAACTGCGAATCGCAAAAATGTTATACAGACCGGTATCTTTGAGTTCCTGTTCTTCGTCAACATACACGTCAAAGCCCTGTTTGCTAAGCATTTCAGAGATAATGCCTAGGGCACCATCTTCATCGTGGATTTCAATCACTACTTGTTTGATCTTAGGCCAGTCTGACTCTTCAATGCCCCGTAGCACATCCAGTTCACTGCGCTCCACATCAATTTTCAACAGGTCTATGTGCGATATACCATAGTTTCTAATTTGCTCAGAAACCGTCGATAGCTCAACCTGTACTTTGCGTTTTTCCAACCGTTCCTGAACAAAGTCTTCCACTTGATGCTCAGCAATCCCCTTCTCTTTATTGGTATTGAGCATATATTGCTTAACTACCTGCAAAGGTGCAGCTTCGTCTTTAGAAATACCCGACAACGCCGTGTTATATGGGTAATAATCAAACTCGGTGAATTTGGGCTGATCAGACAAACCTAAGCAATGGATGTGATTGCGACCATTACCGTAAATCTCAACATTGGCTTCCAGACGGCGATAGGTGTCAGGAATAGGCTCAAAACTGTATACCTCTAGTGTCTCAAAACGGGTTGTAAGCGATGTGCCAAACACACCAATATTGGCACCTACATCAAAAATTACTTGGCCTTCTTCGATTTTAACACCATGGCGTTCATACACATTTGCAACAAAAATCTCGTCATAAATGCTCAAAGTTTCACTCTTGTTCACTCCACAAATAGCCATACCGTTTGGCACCTCAATGAGATCCTCCGGCTTAATACGCTCAGCTTCAAGCATGCTAAGAATTCGGCTCGCAGCTGGGGCAGTTTGCGTGTCAACGAGACAATAAGCCGCTAAATCGTTGCGCTTGCTGCCCTGCTCATCAAGGGGTTGCATGACCATGGCTTCACGTACGCCATCATTATTGGTAAGTGCGTTTTCGATTTCTCCCGGCTCCACGCGGTAGCCGCGGATCTTCAACTGGTCATCAACTCGTTTGATAAACTCTAAATTACCCTCGTTCGTCCAGCGCACTAGATCACCAGTTTGGTAATAGCGCTGGCCATCTTGTAGAGTGATAAATTTTTCACCTGTAAGCGCTGCACGGTTCAAGTAGCCTCTAGCGACACTTGGCCCGCCAATGAAAAGCTCACCCACAACACCAATGGGTTGCTGTTCACCATCTTGATCTAATACTCTAAGTTGAGTCGCACCAAGCGCCCGACCAATATGCGGTTGCGCTTGTGTGATCCTAGTCCAAGTGGCATTAACACAGCATTCTGTAGGCCCATAAACATTGAAAGCTCTTCGCTCAAAGCGTGCCTGCCAAGATACCAACTTATTCCACAGTGATTCAGAGATAGGTTCACCACCAATTACTAGATCTGGTAGTTGGGCCTCCAAACCCAGTTCAAACCAAGCCTCGACCATACTCGCAGTACAATCCAGTAAATCCACCTTGTGTTGCTCTAAAAACGCGGCCATCTCTTGTGCATCTAGCTTGTGGGGTGAGGTATAGATGCTCAAAGTGCCACCATAAGCGATTCGGCTGATAGCTTGTAATGATGCGTCAAATACATAAGATGCTATCCAGCCCCAGTTTTTCGGGCGGCCTAACAAAGACTCCATATTGGCAGCAAGGTGCGCGAGATTGCGGTGCTCTATGCAGACACCTTTGGCTTTACCAGTTGAGCCAGAGGTGTAAATCACATAAGCCAGATCTTCCGGTTTAACCTTCACTTCGGGCGCAGTATCTGCATACCCATTCAAGGCATGAGTATCATCAATTTCGATTCGGATAACACTGCTTTGCTCCACATCATCGAATTTATGCACCAAGCTAGATTGGGTCAACAACAGCTGGCAACCACTGTCTTTTAGTTGATGTTGCAATCTAGAAGTTGGATGTTCTGGAGCCAGCGGTAAGTAAGCTGCACCGGCTTTCCATGTTGCTAAGATAGCTACTAAGCATTCCGTGCTGCGCTCAATGCAAATAGCCACCGGCACGGAGTTCTGTATCCCATGAGCTAACAAAGCGTGGGCTAGCTGATTAGACTTAGCATCCAACTGCGCGTAAGTCAGCTCTTCGCTGTTATCAGCAACTGCAATCTGCTCAGGGTTAGCTGCGGCGAAGCGAGCAAAAAGTTCGGGGACAATATCCGCATAAGTGCCTGAAGGCGCTTTATCTTCCGCCATAAACGACTGCAATTGCTGCTGTTCACTCTCATTAATAAGAGGTAGCGCTGCCAAACTAGGCTGAGTATTATCGAGGATACCTTCTAGCAGAGTTTCATAAGCCCTTGCCAAACGCTCAATGCTTTGAGCAGAGAAAAGCTTAGTAACATAACGCCAATCACACTTAATGCCGTTTGCTGATTCTGTGGCCGTAAGTTGTAAATCAAAGCGAATTACCTTTTCATTGTCTTCCACAGCTTCCAGTTGCAAGCCTGGCAATTCCATGTGTGCCGCTTCGTTGTTTTGGAAAGTGAAAATAATCTGGAATAGGGGACTGTAAGCTAAGTTACGTTCAGGTTTTAGGCGCTCTACAAGCTGGTCAAACTGAATGTCTTGGTTATCCATGCATTGCATTGATAACTCATTGACGGATTTAAGAAACTCGTTGAAGGGCTTGTTGAGCTCCACATTGTGGCGAAACACGAGAGTATTAATAAAACAGCCTATCAGCTCTTCAATTTGCCCATTCGTTCTGCCAGCTAAAGGACCTGCAATCACGATGTCTTGCTCATTACTCCAACGAGCCAATAGTACGGCTAAAGCACAGCGCATCAATACGTACAAAGTGGTGCCTGACTCAATGGCTAAGGCATTCAAACGAGACGCCAGCTCTGGAGACAACACCTGAATATGAGAATCACCTTCAAAACTTTGTTGGGGAGGTCTTGGAAAGTCTAACGGCAAATTATGCAGCTCAGGAAGTGCTTTTAGTTGTTCTTGCCAAAAAGCAAATTGTGCATCAATCTTATCGCCGTCTAGACGCGATCTCTGCCAATTTGCAAAATCAGCATACTGCACATCTAATGGGGGTAAACCACTGTCAGTAGCTTGCAAACGAGCGCGGTAAAGCGCGCCAAAATCACGAGCGAGCAAGCCCATTGACCAGCCATCTGCTGCGATATGATGCAGCGTAAATAACAGGTTAAACTGATCGTCTGCTAGTTTAACCAGTGCCACTCTGAGCATCAGATCTTTGTTCAGATCAAAAGGACTATCAGCTTCGGCTTTAGCCAGCGCTTTAAACTGAGCGTGCTGCTCAACACCATTCGTGTTGCTCAGATCGTGTTGCTTAATTAGCACTGGGCGAGCTGGGTTGATATATTGCACGGGACCCTGCTCTGTTTTGCTGTAGGTCGTACGTAAAATCTCATGACGAACCACCAAATCATTCATGGCCGCCTGAAATGCATCAAGGTCTAAATCCCCTGTGAGTTTAAGGGCCATGGGGATATTATATTGAGTGCTATTTTCCTCCAACTGGTCGATAAACCACATACGCTGCTGGGCAAACGACAATGGCAGTCCTTGAACGCGATCCGCCACCAAGTTAATGGTGTCTTCGCCTGAATTACTAGATACACTTTCCAGCTCTTGCAATAAGCTGATCAACTCATCTTTTGACGCAACGATTTTGGCTCGAAGCTCGCTGGTTAAAGCGCCCTTGTTCGCTCTTACTTTAAGTTTGTTATTACTCAGATATAGGTGGACACCCATGTTGCGGGCTTCCTTCAGTAGATCCACTGACATGCTCAAAATTCCTCTTCAATTAGCTCATCTTCAGCCGATGGGTTGAGTTCAAAATTGGGATTAATCAAATGATGGGCGTCAACAAGTTCAGCCTGTGATTTGACAGTATTGCGGGAAAATAGCGACTTAAGCGTGATGTCCAACCCAAATTCGCGCTTGATTTCTATATACAGTCGGGTAAGCCGTAGTGAATTACCTCCGACAGTGAAAAAGTTGATGTTAGTGCCAAGCACCTCTTTACCCAGCACTTTGCTCCACATAGCCAAAATCCGGTTTTCGGTTTCTGTGGTGGGCGCCTCAAGGTGTTCTGTCTCATCCACGTTATCCAACATCTCTAACAGCACAGACTTGTCTACCTTGCCATTGGCCGTGAGGGGGAATTGAGACAAAACAATAATATGATTCGGCAACATATAGGCTGGTAGTTGCTCTGACACAAACTCGCGAACCATGCTTTCTAAGTCTTCATTGGACCCTTTGTGCATGCCCGTTGCGGTGATAAATGCAGCCAGAATAGGATTATCGCCATTATCGACCACCATGGCTTGTGCCTCAGCCACTAACGGAGAAGCCACAAACGCATGCTGAATTTCTCCTAATTCAATACGAAAACCACGGAGTTTGACCATGTGATCGATTCTGCCCACATACTGTAGATTGCCATCCGGTAAGTACTTAACTAGATCGCCAGTTTTATAGAGCACGTTTTCCCGTTGGAGATCCCAAGGACTGTAAACAAATTGCTCGCGAGTCAACGATTCCTGATTTAAATAGCCTGCCGAAACACCTGCACCACCCAAATAAAGTTCGCCCACAGAGCCTTTTGGTAATAACTGGCCTTCGGAAGAAAGAACCAAAGCCTGAGTATGATCTATAGGCTTACCTATACTGGGAGCATCAAATAGGGGCTGAGTAAAGCACACGCCAGTTGAATAGGTCGTGTCTTCCGATGGGCCGTAAAGGTTATAGACTTTGTGGCAGTGGGGTAAAGCCAACAGCTGATTGACAAGCGGTCCATCTAGCGGTTCCCCAGCAAGATTTACAGTAGATACCGAGTCAGGAATTGCCTGGCTATTCAACAGCAATCTAACTGCCGAGGGCACAGTATTAATAAAGGTGATACCTTTAAGACTGTCATGCTGGGCATCTGCTACTAGCGTTAAGGCGCTTTCCACCACGACACATTGGTAACCAAAACACAGAGGTGCAAACATCTCAAATACGGATAAGTCGAAATTACACGAGGTGGATGCTAAGGTCTTTTTGAGTTCTTGAGCTAAATACGTGCGTTCAGCCCAGCGTAGCATGGCAACAGCGTTGCGGTGACGAATTTTAACACCTTTAGGCTTACCCGTTGAGCCAGACGTATAAATAACGTATGCCAAATTATCAGGGTGAATGGCAGCTCTAGTTATCTGCCACTTCAGTTCTGACGAACTGTGGTCACGGCTAACAGTATCTAACAGCAACTGTTCTACACTACTGAACAGACCGCTTTGAGTGTCTTGATTGAGACGCTCAACTGTATCTGTATTGTTTACTACGACACGAATATCACTGTCTTCTGTGATAGCTTGCAGTCTTGCTTTTGGATAAGTGGGATCCATAGGTACATAGGCAGCACCACATTTTAAAATACCCAAAATAGCAGCCACAATACTCACATCGCGACGACAACATAAACCCACAAGATCACCGGCTTTTACGCCTTTTTGCTCAAGCGCTACTGCGACGTTGTTGGCAAAAGTATTGAGTTCTGCATAACTAAACTCCTGATGCAAATCACTCGCTGCTGGTTTGTTGGGATTCAAAGTAACCTGCTGCTCAAAAAGCTCATGCAAACAAAGGTTATTTTCCGCAGGCTGAGGTGGTGTTAATAGCTCGTCCTGATAGTACTTTGGTAACAACGGCAAGCTAAACACTGAGGCCTCAGGGTTAGACACTAGCTGCTGTAAAAACAACTCAAAACTCTTAGACATCAGTTCGATAGTGTCAGCATGGAAAAGGCTCGTAGCATATCCCCAGTTAAGTACTAGACCATCAGCCAA
This sequence comes from Pseudoalteromonas sp. TB41, assembly GCF_000497975.1. NCBI lineage: Bacteria > Pseudomonadati > Pseudomonadota > Gammaproteobacteria > Alteromonadales > Pseudoalteromonadaceae > Pseudoalteromonas > Pseudoalteromonas sp. TB41. Next base: position 174,363 of record NZ_AUTH01000087.1, read on the forward strand.
CTGCGCTGCGGTTAGCTCAAGATCAAAACGCACAATATGATTGTGCTCTGCCACACCAAATACTTCCAAGTCAGCCATGCTCAGGCTGGCTTGTTGATCATCTTGTAAAGAGAACAAAATCTGGAACAGAGGGCTATGACTGGTACTTCGAGCTGGCTGCAATTCATCCACAAGCATTTCAAAAGGGACATCCTGATTTGCATAAGCTTGTAGAGCGTAACGCTTGTTTTGCTCTAATAACTGCAAAAAGCTCATTTCCTGATCAAGACGAGTTCTAAATACTAGAGTATTAACAAAAAAGCCGATTAGAGATTCAACATCTGGTGAGTTGCGCCCTGCGATGGGACTACCAACTGCGATATCTTTGACATTGCTCCAACGACACAAAAATAGAGAAAATGCAGCCTGGAGGCACATAAATAAAGTGCTACCTTGGCTATTCGCCAACTGTGTCAAAGATTCCAACAAGGACTGGGAAAGAAGCTGTTTACGGCTCGCACCATTGAACTTCTGGATTTCAGGGCGCACTTTATCAAGTGGCAGGCTGTGTACTGGCGGCAAACCATCCAAAGTACCTTTCCAAAATGCTAGTTGCTCACCAAGATAATTCTCGTTGCAATGTTGACGCTGCCAGTGGGCATAATCAGCATACTGTGCTGACAATGGCGGTAGTGCAGATAAGGCATCTGCATTTTTGTCGGCGGTAAAGCTGTCGTAAAGACTAGCAAACTCTTGGGCCAAGGTGTTCATTGACCAACCATCAGCTGCGATATGATGTAAAGTGAATAGCAACACATGGTGATCTTCTGCCACAGCTATCAAACAAGCTCGCAGTAGCACGTCTTCATGCAGTTTAAACACCCTTCCAGCCTCAGCAGCTACTAATTCAGCTATGAGCTCCAAGCGCTGCGCGATGGGAGCCTCAGTGATGCTCTCTAGGCGCAATGGCACTTTCTTCAAAGGTTGGATGCTCTGATAAGGAGTACCATTTTCTTCATGATAGGTACTGCGTAAAATGGTATGGCGCTCTACCACCGCATTCAATGCTAGTTGTAGCGCCTGAACATCGAGCTGTCCCTTTAGTTCAAAGGCCACAGGCATATTGTATTGTGGAGAGCCCCCTTCCATCATATCAATCAGCCAAAGGCGCTGCTGTTGATGCGATAAGAATACAGGTACTGTCTTGTCAGTCTGCTCAATGCTTTGCTGCACCCTAGAGCCCTGTGAATCTACAAAATCAGCTAACTGCTTTATGTTTCTATGGGCGAAAAGATCCCGCACATTGATGTCAATATTGAACGAACGAGAAATTTTTCCCATTAGCTTCATCGCCATCAATGAATGACCACCGAGTGCAAAAAAGTCTTCATTGATACCAAAGCGGTTTTGCGAGCTCAACACCTCTTGCCAAAGTTGATAAAGACGTATTTCAGTGTCTGATTTTGGAGGCTGATAGTTCGTTTCCCCAGAGTCTCTGGCTTGAGCAATTAAGGCCTTTTGATCCAATTTACCATTTGATAAAGTGGGAAATCTCTCCAAACGAACCACTTTTTGCGGTTGCATATACTCAGGTAGATGTGCCGCTAAGGTAGTCTGAATTTCTCGATTAGAAGCAGATTTTTGATCAAGTACAAACAGATAAATACTTTTGTATTCATTGTCATAAACACTCTGGACCTGCTCGGCCAACGACCGGTTGCGCAGTAGCTCAGTGATCTCGCTCAGTTCAATACGCAGACCATTGAGTTTTATTTGATTATCATTACGAGTTAAAAAGAACAAATTCCCATCGGGAAGCACTCGTACTTGATCACCGCTGCGGTAATAAAGGCCATCTTCTTCGTCATACCATGTGGCGTCACGAGTCATTTGCTCCTGCCCAAGATAACCACTGAAAACCCCAGCGCCACCAATCCATAACTCACCGTCTTCGCCAGGCGTAGCTATACTTCCATCTGCTTTTACCACCCGACAGCGGTTATTGTCGATAGGCATACCAATAGGCACAGCATTGGTATTAAGTGCAGCATCAAAGCGCCAAAAAGTAGAATCAATACAGCATTCTGAAGGACCATAGAGATTGATGACTTCGCAATCAAACTGTTTCAGCGCCGCTTGAGCTGTAGCGTTAGTAAGCTGTTCACCTCCGCAAAACAAATAACTCAGAGTCGGAAATTGCTCCAAGTCAGGCTCATCCAGCAAAACCTCTAGCATAGAGGGCACTATCTGCATGACGTTGATACTATGTTCGATTAACGTATGCTGTAGTGCAACAGCATTTAGAGTCAAAGCCTTTTCAGCGATGATCATATCGCCGCCACACAACATAGGTGCCCAAAACTCCCATACGGACGCATCAAAGCCCGCAGAAGTGCGCTGTAAGAATCGATGAGAGTCTTTAAAATCAAACTCTTGTAACATCCACTGCATGTGATTATTCAAGGCTCTATGGCTAATAGCTACGCCTTTAGGTTTGCCAGTAGACCCCGAAGTAAACAGCAAATAAGCCAAATCTTCCGGTTGACGGGTAATATTGAGGGCGGTTTGAGCCTGTTGTTCTAAGTCAATATCACACCAGCGAACTTGACGACAACCTTCAAGTTCAAGCGCATGCTGACTGAGAATGAGTGCAGGTTTAGCCTCTTCGACTATGTCCTGTACACGCGCTTGGGGCAGCTCTTCGTCAAGGGGTAAATACGCTGCGCCAGCTTTACCACAAGCGAGCAACGCGATAACAAATTCCACAGAACGAAGCATATTAATGGCGATCAGATCGCCTTTTTCTATGCCCTGCTCTATTAACCAATGAGCCAACTGGTTTGCTCGTTTATTTATTTGCGAGAAGCTTTCACTGTGTAAAGGTTCCTTAGCGAGAGCTAACTTAACACTCGTCACTTTCCCCGAGTGACTATCAGCAATACTTTCAAACCAACTGACAACATCATTTGTCGCGTAGTTGGCTTCAGGTCCGTTTAATTGAAAGAACGAAGAGGGAGTGTTCTGCTGTGCATTTGTGATACATCGACTAATTTGGCGTTCAATCTTACTAAAAAGAGTGTGGAGGGCTTGCTCGTTGATATAGCTAGTATCGAAGTTGGCTTGGATAGTCGCTTTTTGTTCGCCTTCAACGAAACAGAAATCAACCTTTGTAGGCTCTGCAGCATAATGAATTTCATCCAGTTGCACATCTGCTGAGTCCTGCCACTCAAGATGAGAGAAAGCAAACGGAAAATATTGGTGCTCCAGTTCATCAGGTTTGATGTAGCACTCTAGGTAGTCTTGAGATAACGCTCTGGCAGCCATTTCAGCGCCAGCATCCACATGGATATCTTGCACTGTCTGATAGTGCATCGGTACACTCCGACTTAATGGCCCCATAGCACTGAACAATGCTTCATCAATCCGGCTGTCCAACAAGCGGGTCATGATGGCAGATTCTGAGCACTGCTGAATAACCTGGCGTAGCACACTTGCAATCACATCAGATAAAACGACCCCCAAATGTTGAGCAAGATCTTTGAGAGGGTGTAGAGATTCACAGAGGTCTAATTCTTTGGTTTTCCATCCAGCCGTGCCAGTATCAAGATAGTTACGTAAATGAAACTTATCTGCTCCAGTGGCATGAAACTGCTCTGTCTGCCAGTATTGACGAGCTTCTTCTAACTCATCATTAATAAGAAAATCACTGAGCCAATAAGCGATATCCGAATACTGTACTTCTTCATCACTGAGCTGCTGTAGTACAGCTTGGCGACCATTTTGCGTAGCTAAGAGCAACATTTGCATCAGTTGCTTTAGAGTAAATAAGTCAGCGTTCATCGTGGGCAGCATAATACTCACCCAATGAGTGTCTCCATCCAGTTCGACCACATCAATCGCCAACCATGACGTTGCTAAATCACGCTCACATCGGCTATCGAAAAGACCTTGTTTAAATGCATCGAGATCCAAGGTTACACCTGAAGTTTGCGGGTGATATTGATACTCAACCGACATGTTCGAGTTTATACACTGCTCTACAATACCTTGAGAATTAGTGTAATAGCCTGTACGGAAAATCTCATAAGTGGCGAGCAGTTCATTAAATAAAGGTTCGATTTCTGCAAATTTCTTAGGTGACGCGACTGCGTTTTTAGAAGAAATCAATACTGAAATAGCCGCGACCTTGAATCGTGACGGTGCAGAACGTTGGTGCTCGTGCCAATTGGCCACCTGTATGGGTGAAGTTAATACCTGGGTGGTGTCACTCATCTATCTCTCCAGCTGCGGTGGGTTGTCATGTAAGATTGATGAAGTTTGCAATACCGCAATTGCGTCCGAGATTTTCACCAATCGTTTGTCGTTTATTTCGATGACGCTACATTGGCTGGATTTTTTTAGAAAAGCAGCCCCTTCACGCCTTGGATAACCCTTGGTTAATCCTTGAATTACTCAGAATATCTGAATACTGCATAAATAAAGGGCTGTAGAGGATGCTCAGGTTTTACAAGAAGGACGCTCAGGACCCTTTAGACTGGTAAAAAACTGGAAATTATAACTATGATTTCACTCTGCCATTTTTGAGTATCTCGACAGGAAGCAAATCTTTTATGGCAAATGAAAACATTGGAGACGGGTCAAATGATGTATGTAACAACAAATATAGTGAATGACATTATGAGGATTAATGGTCAAAAAATACATGTTGAGATTGTTTAAATTTAGCTCAACTGGGTTGAATAATTGTACTGCCAGATCTTAACAATTCGCTCGACCTTGAAAGCTAGAAGTAATACTCGCCTAATTTTCATAAGGAAGTAGCCGTATGAATAAAGAAACGAGAAAACGAAAAGCGTTAAAATACAGTGCGTAGAAAAATGGCTAACTAAAGAAAAAACATAAAAGGCTTTAGACTAACAGAACTTCTGAACCTAAATATATCGATATGATTTTCATAGGGACATAATCGTAACGCCATGAAAATAAGTAAGTTAAGCATAAAAGAGGATGTAACTAATTTTGTGTAAATGCCTATCATAATTTACTCTATCAAGAGTTTAAGGATTAGGCGATGAACATGAATAAAGAAGAACTCGAAGCGTTTGCTAAGGAAGCGGCTAAAAGCATTAAAACACCAGACGATTTAAATCAATTTAGTCAGATGTTAAAAAAGATAACCGTTGAAGCAGCACTTAATGCAGAAATGGATGAGCATTTAGGCTATCAAAAACACAGTAAATCCACGAGTGCTAATAGCCGCAATGGTAAAACAAGCAAGCGTATCAAAACAGAAGATGGTGAATTTGAGCTTGATACGCCCCGCGACCGTGAAGGCTCTTTTGAGCCGCAGCTTGTTAAAAAGCATCAATCTCGATTTACCTCAATGGATGATAAAATATTATGGTTGTATGCCCAAGGAATGAGCACCCGTGATATCGTAAATGCATTTCATGAGTGGTACGGCGCTGATATTTCTCCTACATTGGTGTCACGTGTAACCAGTGCTGTGATGGAGCAGGTTACAGAATGGCAATCTCGACCACTGGATGCTATTTACCCTATTGTTTATTTGGATTGCCTAGTTGTAAAAATACGCCAAGATAAGCGTGTTATCAAAAAGTCTATCTACCTTGCCTTAGGTATTAATATTGACGGCCATAAAGAACTGCTTGGCATGTGGATTTCTGAAAATGAAGACGCTAAGTTTTGGCTAGGTGTACTCACTGAATTAAGTCAACGGGGCGTTGAAGATATCTTAATAGCGTGCGTAGACGGCCTAAAGGGATTTCCTGATGCAATTAATACTGCTTACCCTCAAACACATGTTCAGTTGTGTATAGTGCATATGGTTCGCAACTCATTGAAGTATGTTTCATGGAAAGATTATAAAGCCGTCACGGCTGATTTGAAGCTGATTTACCGCTCGTCGACAGAAGAAGAGGCACTGCTAGAATTGGAGCGGTTTGCAGAAAAATGGGACAATCAATATCCGCAAATAGCGAAGTCATGGCGTGCGAATTGGGATAACTTAAATACGTTATTTAATTACCCTGACGCAATACGAAAAGCTATTTATACAACGAATGCTATTGAATCACTCAACAGCGTTATTCGCCGAGCGATTAAAAAGCGTAAAATATTTCCAAATGATAATTCTGCAAGAAAAATGATTTATTTGGCAATAAAAGAGGCATCGAAAAAATGAACGATGCCAATTCGAGACTGGCGTAATGAAATGAGTCGTTTTATCATTGAGTTTGAGGAACGCCTCAATAAACATATTTAAAATGTAAAAACGGGCAGTTACACAGAATCCGTTACAGGCTCTCTGTATGGTATAAAATCTTCCAAATTACCCCATCAATAATTTAGATTATGCTTTATCATCTTTTTCTTTAATTATCTATAAATAATCTGCGAGGCGGAGTATAGCCCCTTCATTTTTCATAGTTTTATAAGTAGTACCTTTATTACCAATCATCAACCTTAGATCTTTATCAATATATTTAGGTGTAAGCTTTACTACCTTTGATTGTTTTACCTGTGGTTTTGGCTGTTCTTTTTCTTGTAAGTTTTTAATATGTGCAATCAAGTCAAATAAGTTGCTATTGGGCAGCTCCTCTAATGCCTGCTCAGCTACTACAGGGGCAATATCATCACCAATTCCCATTTGCCCTAACATATTTGTAAGTTGCTGTAGCTTAGTTAGATCATCATTGTTGTCTTTACTATCTGTAGAACCCTCTGGCTCAATATATGTCTTATCATGCTGAATTAAGCTAGCCTTAGGTATTTCTAAATCTGCATATTTTTGAATTTCGTCTTCAACTCCACTTTGTAAGGCTCTAATCATTGGGCGAATCATACTAAGCTCTTCATCAAAAATGGTTTCAACTAATTGTTCGTTGATTATTTCACGGCCAATAGTTACAGCTCTTGTTTGACATAAGTAAAAAAGGGTTACCGCAACATGAGCAATTCCTTGTGAGTAATCCCAAAAAATATTTTTAATTTCATCAGTTAATGGCTGAGAAGATTTAAACCATTGCAATGACCAAAGCTGAGTAAAAAACCGATCCCAATCACTTCCTTTACCTGTTTTATCGGCTGTATTAAATCGGTTCCAATTAATGCTGCCAAATTGTGATGCACGTCTCGCTGAACGCATACTTGGCGAAAAAACTTCATAGGCTTTCGGTGTACCAACGAACAAAATTGGCAATTTTATTGTATTTGTAAGTTGCACAAAGAAACGAAGAATTTTTTCAGATACACCTGAATTGGAACGCTCAAGATGCTGAATTTCATCAATAACCAATAACCCTATTGAATGTAGTGCAGCAATCCGTGCAAAGTCCCCGAGTAACACCTCTGCATTTGCTCTTGGCTTTACATATTGCTTTTCATATTGACTATTATTATCTAACGCACTATCAAGTGCCCTAAAAAAATTAATACAAAGGCTTTTTATTGATGCGTCATGAGGGCATTCAACCTTTAACCAAACTAATTGCACGTGTTGATATTCTGAGTGCATTATAACTTGAGGGTAGCCAGATAAAATAGCTTCAACCGCTGTGGACTTACCTGCTCCTGAGCAACCAATTACTGAGCTTACTAGAGCCTCATTACCGGCATTTCGGCTCATACTTTGAAAATCTGCGGTATTGTTAAGGGTTTCTTGATAGCTTTTATCTGCAATATTACGACTCAGATACCCCTGTCTAATCATCGATGAAATTGTTTGTTCAAGTTGTAAATGTGCTTTTGTTGGATATAAAAAGCCATCCATTATTCGAAGCATAGCATGCCTGCGAATATACGCAGGTAAAACAACCTCTTCTGGACGCACTTCTGGTATGCGCCGAATCAATTGCGCAGTGTCCTGTGGTGAATTTATTGGCGGCAACGCATTTATTAGTGGGTGACCTTCGTATTCAGTGATTTCAGCATTTATGTATACGGCATTTTCAAAATAAGGCACTTAAATGCACTCCTTAAAAGTCATCAAGATCAGGATAGTCAAAACCAACATCTTCTTCCGTATTTGAGTTTGAATTAATAGGCGTCACAGTTGCTTTATTGTCAGTATTAGACTGCTTTTGTGAATCACGATTTTTTTGACGCTCTAAGTCCTTCTCTTTAGTACGATTTTCACGAATGCCATGCAACCTTTGAGAAGAATTTGATATATCAGCTTTTTGTTGTCGCTCAGCTGCTACTTTAGTGATTTTTTCTAACTCTGCTTGCACATCAGGAGCTTTATAGTCTGCTTTTTGTTTCGTTGCAGCAATTGTTCCTCTAGATTCATTAAGAATACTTACCGCCTCAGTAAAAGTCATATCAAGGTATCTACGGCTTCGAGATTGTAATGAGCACGTCCAATAATTATCGAATTGATTATCTGGCCTAATATAAATAATATTTGTATCAAGCGGGTTATAGGCCACCTCTACGCTTTTGGGTCTTTTAGCTGATTTATTTTTATGAAACCAACCTACACTAACAGCCTCCGCACAAGTGTAATAAAGGCCTTTAAAGCAAATCCCCATAACAGACACAGTCGCATTATCATGAGGTAGCAAGTTAATCGTTATTAATTTTTGGTCAATTTCGCGTAGCAGTCCTGTTCGATTCTTAATCCCCCACAGCCATAATTTAACTGGTATAGGAGCAAGACTTGTGGGCATATCACTTTCAAAATCATAGTCCTTTAATGGAGTGGTAGTATTACGGTTAATTTCTGAGACTATTACCATTTTAGTAAAATCAAATAATGTTAAATTTGCTGACAGCTCATTACGCTTACCCGCTTTCTTTTTTCCATTGAAGGGTTGAACCTTACCCTCTACATAAGGAAGTATATCTACATGCATTGTATCAAATGACTTTTCCACAATTCCTTTATCATTCCCTCTATATGCCCGAGTATTTGATAAAGTAATCCCAAACCGATTAACTAATATATCTCCATGCTTACCAAGCAATTCTCCCCTATCAGCTGTAATAGTTGCTGGAATGCCTATACTCGGCCAGTCAGCATGAGAAATATCTATACCAAACTGCTTGCAATATTCAACTTTGTCACAAAATGTATTAGCTAAAGCTATTGATGCAGTTGCCCAAGATGGGTTTTCAAGACCCACATATAACCCAACTGTCAGGCGGCTAAACACGTCTTTGACTTTATAGATGATTGGTCGGCCTATAATACGATCAGGATCTTGGTTAGATACTAAGTACACATCTGCTATGGTTGCATCAATTTCATAACGAGCTCCGGGACCAAAGTTATTTGTAACGGCGGTACTTCTTAATGGTGCTATATCTTTTTCATACTCAATGCTTGAACTTTTAGCTTTAATTACCTCAGGTTTACTGTAATTTTTCTCAAAAAAATACCTAAACTGAATATCTGTTGGTAATTCACTTTCGCGTATTGTTGGGTATCTGGATTTTATAAAACCAATTGCTTTTGCCCTAGCCTTTGGTAAGTCAACATCTTCTCTTATCAGATAAAACCCTTCTATCGCCAAATTGAATATCTCTGCAATTTCGTCTGTAATAATCATGCCTTGTCCGGGTGAAACAGAGCGCTTTCTTCCTAGTTTTGATTTCGTATTTCTTCGTGCTTTTCTGGGGGCACCACATTTAGAATAGTCAGGAGTTAAAGCATCGGGTGCCATACCTCTCTGCCAGTAACGCCTTAATTGACGAGTAATATAAAGACGAGGCTCACCTGCCATCTCAATAATCGATCTTATGTGGGTATTCCGTAATTTCTTATCAAATAAATCGACGTAATTTTCTAGTAAAGGTGAAATAGTAGTAAAAGCTCGATCTCTAGCTTTCTCTGTTTTTGAGCTTCGTTCAGGAGTTCTTAAAGTAATAGGGTCAGGCTCTTTAACTAAACCTAATGAGTAAAATTCATTTATATCAACTCGATAAGGCCATGCATTAGCGTCGTTAATATCAATAAGCATTAAGTAATCAATATGCTCAAAAACAACTCGTAGCTGAGTTAGTTGCTCTGAATGCGGATCTTTATAAACTTGATTAAGAAACATCTTCGATATCTCCCCTTACCAAAGCAAGATTTCCAATAAGCCTAAGATCTGAGCATATCCATTGCCTAAAGACCTTATTTAAAGGGGCATCTATAATATTAGCTGCAATCGCTCTACGCATAACTCCAATATGAAAGCCGGGCTCGCATGAATAACTATCATCAAGTAATGAACAAGTTGCTGATAAGCTTTTTTTTGATTCTTCTAGGCGTTCAAATACTTGTTGAATATCTGAAGTAGACAAGTCTTTATAAAGTTCATTAGAGTTTTGATTAGCAGCATGTAGCCACTCTAAGTTTTCTTTAATAGCTGGTGTTATTTCTTGCTCAGTAAATAGTTTCCATTCATATCCTTGCTGTTCCCAGAAGCACTTTTCTATTTGCAATTTCTCAACAGTTCTTTGCTCGTCCAAATCATCCGCATATTTTACCGCAATAGCCACCCCTAACTTATTTTTCATTTCTATAACTAGGTCAGTTGTAACTACTTTTAATTTTCCGGATATTTGTGGGTGCTTGATACCTAACCTCTGACAAATACTCAGTGAATCCACAATAGGAATGGGGTATTGCTCTTTTATATCTATCGTTAAATGGTACCGATCAAAAACAAGGAAAGCAGATAACTCTAAGCGGGAGAGTAAATGGTGGGGGCGTGACGAATGTCGGCCAAAAATTCGAAAACTTTCTCCTCTACTACTAATTTCATGGACTTTAATGAAAGGTTCATACTTACTACCAGCTCCCTTACCTCTGGTTTTAAGACGCTTTTCATCTTTTGGGTCTAATGGTCTTTCTGAATCATGCATGCTTTTCTTCCCCTGCTATTATTTTAAGATAGCAGGGGAAGAAAAAAGTTCAAACTTTATTATAAAACATCAAACTATATTATAAAACATCAAACTATATTATGGTCGCACAATAAAAACCTATAACCTTTTGATTTTACTCAACTGTAACCGATTTTGCTAGGTTACGTGGTTGGTCAACGTCTGTGCCTTTAATGACCGCTACATAGTACGACAGTAACTGTAGTGGAATTGTATATACAACAGGGGCAATTACGTCATCTACGTGGTTTACGTTGATTACACGCATTGTGTCGTCTGACTCAAAGTGTGAGTCTTTATCAGCGAATACATAAATGATGCCGCCGCGAGCACGTACTTCTTCTACGTTTGATTTAAGCTTTTCAAGCAATTCATTGTTTGGTGCTACAACAATAATTGGCATGTCGGCATCAATAAGCGCTAATGGGCCGTGTTTAAGCTCACCTGCTGCGTAGGCTTCAGCGTGAATGTATGAAATCTCTTTAAGCTTAAGTGCGCCTTCCATCGCGATTGGGTATTGTGAGCCGCGCCCTAAAAACAGTGAATGGTGTTTATCAGCAAATTCTTCAGCAAGGTCTGCAATGCCATCAGCCAATAGTAGCGTTTCTTCTAATTTAGCTGGTAGCAGTTTAATAGCGTTAACAATCGCGCTTTGATCTAAGCCTTTCTCTTGCGCAATAGACGCAGTAAGCATTAACAAACCAACAAGCTGTGTAGTAAATGCTTTAGTAGAGGCTACACCAATTTCAGCGCCTGCTTTGGTCATAAAGGCAAGGTCTGATTCACGCACAAGCGATGAGCCTGGTACGTTACAAATAGTCATTGACCCCATGTAGCCTTGCTCTTTAGCTAAACGCAGTGCTGCTAAAGTATCAGCCGTTTCGCCTGACTGTGAAATCGTTACTAGTAGGCTGTTTTCGTGTACAAATGACTGACGGTAACGGAACTCAGAGGCAATTTCTACGTTACAGCTAACACCTGCAAATTGCTCAAGCCAGTAACGAGCAACCATACCTGAGTGGTATGACGTTCCACAGGCAATAATTTGTACGTGTTTTACGTCTTTAAATATTTGCTGTGCACTGTCGCCAAAGGCATCAATCGCTACGCGATCGTCGTTTAAACGTCCTTCAAGGGTGTTACGTACTGCAAGTGGCTGCTCATAAATTTCTTTTAGCATGTAGTGACGGTAATCACCTTTACCTGATGCATCTTGTGTGATGTTTGATTCAACAACTTCACGCTCAACAGCGTTGCCATCTGCATCAAAAATCTCTACCGTGTCGCGAGTAATACGCGCTACATCACCTTCTTCTAAGAAGATAAAGCTGCGAGTTACTGGTAATAAGGCAAGTTGATCAGAAGCAATAAAGTTTTCACCAAGGCCTAAACCAATAACTAACGGGCTACCTGAGCGCGCTACAATAATTTCGTTATCATTCGCTTTATCGAACACAACGGTACCAAATGCACCTTCAAACTGTTTAACAGCTGCTTGAACTGACGCTAATAAAGTGGTGTGCTGCTGACGTAACTGATGAATTAAATGCACCATTACTTCAGTGTCGGTGTCTGATAAAAACTCGTAACCGTCGCCTTTAAGTGCTGCACGCAAGCTTGCGTGGTTTTCAATGATACCATTATGTACAAGCGCTAATTGATTGCTTGAAACATGTGGGTGAGCATTGGCTTCAGTTACACCGCCATGAGTTGCCCAACGAGTGTGTGCAATACCTGTGTGACCGCTAACACTTGCTTGTTCAAGTGCTGACTCTAAGTTTACAACCTTACCAACTGCTTTAACTGTATTAAGTGTATTGCCTTCAAGTAAAGCTACACCTGCTGAGTCATAACCACGGTACTCAAGACGCTTAAGGCCTTCAACTAAGATTTTGTTTACTGGACGTTCTGCAACAGCCCCAACGATTCCACACATAGTGTCTCCATTAATTTTTTAATTCTAGCAACTCACGATGTAGTTGCTATTGTATAATCTCTGCGCAAATTAGTTTTACACCACACGCCTCTATGGCTGCGCGTTTATCATGCGCTAAGCCACTGTCGGTTATTAATGTGGTTACTGTTTGCCACGGTAATTCTAAATTTGGTATTTTTCGGCCAATCTTTTCTGACTCAACCAGCACAATAACTTCGCGCGCCGCTTTAGCCATCACTTGGCTTAATCCAACAAGCTCATTAAACGTGGTTGTTCCTCGCGCTACATCAATGCCATCGGCACCTATAAATAGCTGATCAAAATCATATGAGCATAGAACATTTTCAGCTACTTGCCCTTGAAACGATTCTGAATGCGGATCCCACGTGCCACCTGTCATCAAAAGGGTTGGCTCGTTTTCAAGTGCTAATAAACGTGTTGCCACTTTAATTGCGTTAGTCATAACAACTAACCCCTGCTTGGTAGCCAACTCAGGGATCATCGCTGCAGTAGTGCGGCCGCTGTCAATAATAATGCGGTTATGATCTTTTATAAGCGCCGCTGCTGCCTTAGCAATCGCTACTTTGCGCTTAGAATCGATCTCATCGCTTACTATCTCTTTTGGTAGCGCAATAGCACCGCCGTAACGGCGCAGCAACAAGCCACTTTTTTCAAGCGCGGTTAAGTCTTTTCGAATGGTTACTTCTGATGTTTGAAACTGTTCAGCAAGAGTCTCAACAGCCACTTCACCAAGCTCATTTACTTGGCTAAGGATCAGATGACGGCGTTGCTGGGTGTTTCGTTTGGTCATTAAGTAACTGCTATTAAGTTTCGTTTCGAAAGTTAGGGGATTTTAAACGAAACATAATAAATGGCAAGTGAATGCATAAAAATAAAGCAGTTTTATTCAAATTATCATCATGCTTAAAGTAGGTTAAGCTAGGCACCATTATTTAAGTTAAACAAAATTGATATGCAGTCATTTAATAGTATTAGTAAAGAGAATCTAGCGCAGCGTAAAACTGTGCACGAAATTTGCCGCTTATTTAATAAAAGCCCCAGTAAAGGTAATTTAAAGCGAATAAAAGAATTATGCTCACACTGTGGTGATGGAGTAATTATTGAATCGGGCTTTCATTGTGACTATGGTAGTCAAATACAAATAGGTGATCGTACTTTTATAAACATTAACTGCACTGTATTGGATGCCCCCATTAGTGAGGGTGCAATTACCATTGGCAGTGATTGTTTAATTGGCCCTAACGTTCAACTATTGGCCGTTTCGCATGCTGTGAACCCCACAGAGCGGCTCAATAAAGAAAACTTTGGAGTACCGATAATCATTGGCAATAACGTGTGGATTGGCGCGGGAGTTATTGTGTTAGCTGGCGTTACCATTGGCGAAAACGCTGTTGTTGGTGCTGGTTCAGTGGTAACTAAGAGCATTGCATCAAATACTGTGGTTGCCGGCAATCCAGCACGTGAAATAAGAAAGTGCTAAGGATCATCGTTAAGCCTTAGGCTCACATTTACCCTTATACCTCGAACCCGTATTTTCACTTTATTCCAGATGCAAAAAAGCCCGACTATTGCTAGTCGGGCTTTCTCTTATTTGGAGTCGGTGCGCTACGCAGTAGAGTGTCGTGGTGCCCACAGCGGTAGAGAGCCACATAGCAAATGTATAGAGTTGGCATTAGGCGCTTATTATTTTCCTTTTACCTGATGCCTTTTACCTTTCACCTGCGCTTTTACTTTCCTGCAGACGTAAAAAAACCCGCTACATCACTGTAACGGGTTTCTCTTATTTAGAGCCTGGTAGTGTCGTGGTGCCCACAGCGGTAAAGAGCCACATAGCAAATGTATAGAGTCGGCATTAGGCGCTTATTATTTTCCTTTTACCTGATGCCTTTTACCTTTCACCTACGTTTTTACTTTTCTGCAGACAACAAAAAACCCGTCACATCACTGTAACGGGTTTCTCTTATTTGGAGCCTGGTAATGTCCTACTTTCACATAGCAAATGCTACACTATCATCGGCGCTGTTTCGTTTCACTGCTGAGTTCGGCATGGGGTCAGGTGGGTCCAAAACGCTATTGTCACCAAGCAAATTTGGTGCAAAGGATTAATGACAAAGCACGTAGTGCTTATATTTCCTTTGCGCAAGGTGCCTCAATGTTAACGCTACGCGCTAAGAGTCACCTCATAAATTTGGAATTCTGATAATAAAGAGTATCGTAAATCTACTTTAGTCTATTAACTTCTTCGCTTGTTTCACTATCACATAAAACGCGTTTGGCGTTGTATGGTTAAGCCTCACGGGTAATTAGTACAAGTTAGCTTAATGGCTCACACCACTTCCACATCTTGCCTATCAACGTTGTAGTCTTCAACGGCCCTTCAGAGACTTTAAAAGTCTAGTGAGAACTCATCTCGAGGCCTGCTTCGCGCTTAGATGCTTTCAGCGCTTATCAGTTCCGAACGTAGCTACCGGGCAATGCCATTGGCATGACAACCCGAACACCAGCGGTTCGTTCACTCCGGTCCTCTCGTACTAGGAGCAACCCCTCTCAATTCTCAAACGCCCACGGCAGATAGGGACCGAACTGTCTCACGACGTTCTAAACCCAGCTCGCGTACCACTTTAAATGGCGAACAGCCATACCCTTGGGACCGACTTCAGCCCCAGGATGTGATGAGCCGACATCGAGGTGCCAAACACCGCCGTCGATATGAACTCTTGGGCGGTATCAGCCTGTTATCCCCGGAGTACCTTTTATCCGTTGAGCGATGGCCCTTCCATTCAGAACCACCGGATCACTATGACCTACTTTCGTACCTGCTCGACGTGTCTGTCTCGCAGTTAAGCTGGCTTCTACCATTACACTAACCGTACGATGTCCGACCGTACTTAGCCAACCTTCGTGCTCCTCCGTTACTCTTTGGGAGGAGACCGCCCCAGTCAAACTACCCACCAGGCACTGTCCGTAACCCCGATTCAGGGGCCAACGTTAGAACATCAAAACTACAAGGGTGGTATTTCAAGGACGACTCCACAAAAACTAGCGTCTCTGCTTCTAAGTCTCCCACCTATCCTACACATGTAGGTTCAATGTTCAGTGCCAAGCTGTAGTAAAGGTTCACGGGGTCTTTCCGTCTAGCCGCGGGTACACAGCATCTTCACTGCGATTTCAATTTCACTGAGTCTCGGGTGGAGACAGCGTGGCCATGGTTACACCATTCGTGCAGGTCGGAACTTACCCGACAAGGAATTTCGCTACCTTAGGACCGTTATAGTTACGGCCGCCGTTTACCGGGGCTTCGATCAAGAGCTTCTCCGAAGATAACCCCATCAATTAACCTTCCGGCACCGGGCAGGTGTCACACCGTATACGTCATCTTGCGATTTTGCACAGTGCTGTGTTTTTAATAAACAGTCCCAGCCACCTGGTCACTGCGGCTCCAATCAGCTTAGGGAGCAAGTCCCATCACCAATCGGAGCGTACCTTCTCCCGAAGTTACGGTACGATTTTGCCTAGTTCCTTCACCCGAGTTCTCTCAAGCGCCTTAGTATTCTCTACCTGACCACCTGTGTCGGTTTGGGGTACGATTCG